>JAGGXZ010000144.1 GCA_021162805.1 Candidatus Poribacteria bacterium | reverse complement strand
TCTCCTTTCCCTCGCAGATCCTTCAAATCAGCATCTCTCCTAGGGTTAACTGCACAAACTAGCTTGGCATCCAGTATCCTCTCAACATCGTCATAATTTGCCTCCCCGTCATATCCTGCATCCCCTATCCCTATTTATTGCACACCCTAGTATAATGTTACCGGGATTAAGGCATGGCTCAAAGGATAATGTTACTGGGAGAGGAGAGCAATGGAGAGAGAGATGAACTTCACAGAGAGGCGCAAATATCTAAGCATCATGCAAAAGCGTTACAAAGAGGCTCAACGTGGTGAGAAGAAAAAACTCTTGGGTGAGATGGAAGCAGGTGGGCACCACAGATGGGAAGTATCTCCGCCGCGCTATCACCGGTCGGGGCGAGCCTACCTGTGTGCCCATGTATTTCCATAAAATGCAGGCGCGACTTGCCGATAGCAGGAGGCTGGATTACTCGGCGCTGGTTCTTCCAGAAGCTCGCTGGGAGGGCCTGGATCCCATCGAATTTGAGCGGCTCCGTCGAATCATTCGTGAAAGCCGCGGGCAGGGGGATACAACTTTGCTGGATCTCTCTGACATCGAGCTAGCTAAGACCCTTGGCGCTGTTGAAGCCAACCACGATGTTACCGCTGTGCGTGTGTTGGGACTGCTCATGTTCGGCAGAGAAGAAGCGCTGGTGCGATTACTACCCACACACGAGATGGCTTTTCAGGTACTTGCCGGCACGCAAGTCGAAGTGAACGATTTCTTTCGATGGCCCCTGTTGCGACTGGTGGAAGAAAGCCAGACTGGACGCCCGCTTGGACTGGATGAGTTGCTACTGCTCAACCATCTCTGGCAGAAACGCCGCGTCACCACATCGGCGGCAGCGCGCCTGATTCAGAAATCCGAGACCGAAGCACGGGCCGTTCTGGAACGACTGGTGGAAAACGGCTTGGTGGAAGCACGCGGAGAACGCAAGGGACGTTCATATCACCTTTCGGCAGCCACGTATCGGCGGCTGGGTGCACAGGCAACCTACGTGCGTCAACGGGGGTTTGAGCCGCTGCGGCAGGAACAGATGGTGTTACAGTACGTACAAGCCCACCTCCACAACCCGTCGCGATGGAATCTGGATCGCGAAAACCCGGCGGCCCGATCGGCTGATAAACGGCGAGAAATGCCATGGGAAATCTGACCGAATCCACCGTTGAACAAGCAGCCTTGGCCTGGCTGGAAAGCTTAGGCTACGTGGTCAAACACGGCCCGGATATCGCCCCCGGCGGGCCGGAAGAGGAGCGCGTCGACTGCGGTCAGGTGGTGCTCGAGGACAGGTTGCGCCAGGCGCTGGAACGCCTAAACCCCGACCTGCCCCTTGAGGCACTCGACGACGCCTTCCGCTCCGGAGGGTGCTACGCTGGAGGCCCGGAACCGGGCGGTGCACCGCATGCTGGTGGACGGGGTCAACGTTGAATACAAGCGGCCCGATGGCTCTATCGCCGGGACACAGGTGCGAGTGCTCGATTTCGACGCCCCCGAGAACAACGATTGGCTGGCAGTCAATCAGTTTACCGTTATCGAAAAGACGAAACATGCCTCGCCCCAACACCGGCGACCGGACATCGTGCTTTTCGTCAACGGCCTGCCGCTGGTCGTCATCGAACTTAAAAATCCCGCCGATGAAAACGCCACTATCTGGACGGCCTGGAACCAGATCCGGACCTACAAGAACAAGATTCCCTCGCTGTTCGCCTACAACGAAGCCCTGGTCATCTCCGACGGCGTGGAGGCCCGCATCGGCACGCTGACCGCCACACCATGTACATCGACAAGCCCATGCGCGGTCATACGCTCATGCAGGCCATCGCGCGGGTCAACAGCGTCTTCCGCGACAAAATCTTATAGATCGTTGCTTAGGGATGCCTTGGGGCTTCTTCGGACAAGATGATCAAGCTTAGGAAGCTCTTACCGGTCTGACATCGCCGGTGGAATCAGCCTTCGATCCTACGAAATGATGAACTCCAGATCTATATGATCTCCCCTTCCCACCACGCTTGGAATCTTCTTTGGGCTTCCTCCCAATCCTCCTTGTAAAGCATACTCACCTCCATGAACGGGGATAAGAAATAAGGGGCGTGGGAGTCGCGCCCCTTAAATTAGAGTTCACTCCATGACAACGATGGCCTTCATGACGTTGCCCTTCCGATCCCTAACCTCATGTAGGGCCTGTTCAAGCTGATCGAGCTTATATCTATGGCTGATAAGCCTTTCGACGTTGATCTGTCCCGTTGAGAGGAGCTGTAATGCCCTCGGCCAAGTGAGGGGTGCAAGCCATGAGAACCTTATGGTCTTATCCCACAGGATCTGGGCCAGGGCGGGGACTTTAACGACCGCCACGTCGGCGGGCAGTCCGAAGTAAACCACCCTTGCCCTTCTGCCGGATATTTCCAGGGCCATCTCCATAGCCTCGACCGAACCGGTAGCCACAATTACCGCGTCGGCGAACTTCCCCCCGCTGAGCTCCTCGATCCTGCCTTTCAGGTCGTCCGTATAGATCGGCGAGGATTCATCGCCTGTATTGAAGACCTCATCCGCTCCTACTTCCAGCCCTACCTGAAGCCTGTAATCGCGCGTTCCCACCAGGACCACCTTTCCGGCGCCCGAGGCCTTCGCCAATTGGACCATCATGATCCCTATCGGTCCGGGACCGATCACCACGCAGAAATCTCCCGGCGATATCTCCATCTTTCCCACGCCGTAGACCGCATCGGCCAGAGGCTCGGTCAGAGATCCCTGCTCATATGAGACGTTATCCGGCAATTTATGGACACTAGTATATTTAACGGCACAGTATTCCGCGAATCCGCCGTCAACCGATACGCCCAACACCGTCTTGTTCTCACAGAGGTTGACATACCCCTTTTTGCATACCTCACAGGCGTTACAATATTGAACGGGATCGAGCACCACCCGATCGCCCGGCTTGAAAAGACCGAGGCTGTCGGGTATCTTGCCTACCTCGACCACCTCTCCGGTGAACTCATGACCTAGGATAAGCGGCCCTTTGCCGGTAGGGGTTTCCAGGGAACTGGCGCCGAAATAATAGGCCACATCCGAGCCGCATATCCCACACGCCTTTACCTTCACTAACACCTGATCATCCGTTATCTGAGGTATATCTACCTCCTCCAGTTTCATCACCTCGGGCTCATAAAACACCTGCGCCTTCATCTTCCCTTTCATCTCTCTCCTCCTTGAAAGGGGTAAGTTTCAAGCGAATGCGATTAGATCATACCAGTTTCAAAGGTGGGTGTCAACCGTGCGGTTTCCCATGTGGGGTATATACCCCGATATCATCTTCGCCTTCTCTTTCTCCGGGGCTTGGGGATTATCTTGACCTCAGGTGGGGAGGCTATGGACTTCGCCATGAGCTTGACGGTGCTCTCAAATTCATCGAAGGAGTTCAGTCCCTCCCGTCCGATCAGATAATAGGAGAGATCGCCGTTAACATCCGGGGCGAGGACCACGGCGACGTTCTCGCTCCCATCCCTTGGAATTATGGAGGGCGAGTCCAGAAACTCCACGAAAGCCTCCGCCGGGAATATGACAGCAGCCCCCGTCCGGCTCTCCTCGTCCCAGGCCATTAAAAGCCCGTCCGCCTTATCTCGCACGACGGTTCCCATTTTGGGGATCAAGGCCGCTATTTTGAGGCCGTTCCCACCGTCGATCTTGAGGGCGTTTAGAGTATAATATCGGCCCGCCGAGATCGAAAGCGTCGAGCTCACTCTGATCCTCTTTCCCCCAACGAGCCAGTTGTCGTAGACGATCTGAACGCTCGACCTCACGGCGCCATCGGAGATCACCCTCGTGAACGTCCTGACGGAATCCTCGGGGGAGCTGGCGGGGTTAAAGGGCTCATGGACCTTCTGACCGTTCCATATCCCGAATCCTCCGCATTTGATCCAGTTGAGCTTCACCTTTGCCTCCCCGTTTGAAAGGAGGGCTCCCAGGTAATCCTTGAGCACCAGTCCTTCTCTGGATTTCGGCGCGAACAGGATCGTCGATCTGAAGTCAATCCTCATGAGATACACCGTCTTTTCCGATTCCCAGGCCATGCCCTCCAGCTCGGGGAAGACGCCGCCAAAGGTCCTCTTCTCGTATCCCAGCGTGAGCCTCATCGGCGCCTTTGGCTCGTATCGCACCGCCACCTCCCTCCTGGCTTCCGGCTCAAGATCTATCAGAAAAACCAACGTATCCAACTTCCCATCTCCGTCGGTATCCTCGGCCTGGCTGGGCAGATCCCTCCCGCCCTCTAAGGGGGAGACCAGGAAGGCCTTAAAGGTGAAATCGGGAGCCACCTTCCTGATATCCTCCACCTTCATGGCGATCGGCAGGTTTATCCTGGCGACCGGAAGGGGGTTCGTAATCACGACCCTGAACTCCGGTATCTTCCTCCTCGAGGGCATCATGCAGGAGCTGAAGATGATAGAGATTATGAGGAAAAGCGAACACAATAGGAGATAAAACGGTTTTATCCTCATCTATTTACCTCATTATCGCGGGACGCCGAGGACGCGGAGACATCGACTTTAAGAAAGCCCGGCGTTCCCCGCGCCTCGGCGATGGATTATCTGAGATGCTGTGGATCGGTCTCACGTCTAGCTTTGACGACCTTCTTCTCCTTCGATTTGGCCTTCATCCCCTCGATGAACTCCTCGTATTCGTCCCTATCGACGGGGATAGTCACCTCTTTCCTCCTGGCACCTGAGAGGATGACGGCGTTTATCAGCTCGACGCTGTTAAGCCCCTCGGCGCCTGGTGAGATCAGCTCCTCGCCGTAGAGGATGTTTCGGGCGAGGTTTCGCATGATAGCGCCGTGACCGCTTTCGCGCTCCTCTATGGGCACTTCGACCTGTTTGGCCTTGGGGCTACCCCACATCTGATCGGTCGTATCCGAGAAGACCTGCACGGGCGTTTCCAGTTCCCAGAAGTAGATCCTGTTGTTGTAAAGCACGAGCTTTCCCTTCTCGCCGCAGAACTCCATGAAGTTGGTTCCTGGGGCCTCGTTCGTGGACGTATGCAGATATCCTATGGCGCCGTTCGGGTATTCGAGCATTGCCGAGGCCTCATCCTCGACCTCTATCTGGTGTCTGCGGGTTCTGGTCACGGCCGACACCTTGCTCGGCAATCCTCCAAGCCATGTGAACAGATCCAGCGCATGGGGGGCCTGGTTGATCAAAACGCCGCCTCCCTCGCCGCGCCAGGTAGCTCTCCATCCGGCGGAATTGTAATAGGCCTGGCTACGGAAATAGGTGACGATCATACTCGCCCGGTATATCTCCCCCAGCCTTCCCTCATCCACCAGTTTCTTGGCCGCCTGCGCGAAACCGGTCGATCGCGTCTGATACATGACGGCGAACGGCACCCCTGTCTCCTCGGCCGTCCTGACCATCTCATCGGCACCCTTGACCGTAACTGCTATGGGTTTCTCCGAGAGAACCGCTATCCCCTTTTTCATAGCGTATACGCTGATCGGGGGATGAAAGTAATGCGGGGTAGCCACGATGACGGCGTCGACCAGCCCGCTATCTATGAGCTCCCTATAGTCGGTGAAGGATTTAACCCCATACTGCTCGGCGACCGATTTGACGACCTCCTCATCCATGTCGCATACCGCCGTGAGTTTACACTCTTCGATATTCTGCATGGTTCTGGCGTGTCCCGATCCCATACCTCCCACGCCGATTATGCCGAATCTGACCTGTTTCATGTCCCGTTACCTCCCTGTTAAGATCTTACCTAAGTGTGATTATAGCATGTTCGTCTGAAAGGATTCAATTGGGGGTTATTTCAGCGGCAGCTCCACCGGCCTGCCGTCCTCAGACCACGATCGAGCCATAGCCAGGGAGATCTCCTGATCTATCCTCCCGTTTATCGGCCCATACTCCGGCTCCTTGTTCTCCCTCACCGCCTCGACGATGCTCATCAGCTCCGATGCAACGCTTATCTCACCCTCCCTCAAGGGATATCTTCTCAGGGGGTTCTCCCATATCACCTCCGGTTCGGTGTCGGCTATCAGGGCGTCTATCACCTCAACACCGTCGACGGTTGAGGTTTTACGTGTGATGGCGATGGGCCTTTTGACATCGCCCGTCTCGTTGAGTATCGCCGCTTCATTTCCCACGCACATTCCCCTCTCGCCGTAGAACTTCGTCGAGTTATGCCATCTTAGCGGGGAACCGTAAGAGAGCGAGGTGAAGTTGAAGATGCCCACCGATCCGTTTTCGAACTCGATCACGCCGTGTTGCCAGTTCTCCGAATTTCTGGGCGGCTCGCCTCTCCGATAGATATGGGCTTGAACGGTGAAATTTCTGCTGAAACCGAAGACCCTCTTGACCTTTTCCTCAAAGCCGATGTAGCTTCGGATAAGGCTGACCCCGTGGTATCCGTGTCCGCGGAAATCGTTATAGGCGGTGAGGATTTTACCGAAGATACCCTCCAGGATCATCGCCCTCTTTATCCGTTCCATCGGGACGCGGTAATAGTTCTCGGCCACCTCTATCTTGACGCCCTTCTCCCTGGCGGCTTGAATCATCCTATCGGCCATCTCCAGATCGGGGTGGATCGGCGTCTCAGTTATGTAGCTTATACCGTACTCGGTGGCTATAAGCGCCGGGATATGGTTGTTCCTCGGTGTTATGACGATGGCAAGCAGATCCGGTTTAACCCGCTTGATCATCTCCTCGGTATCAGTGAAGTGCGGGACGTTATACTTGGTGCCCCACAGCTCCGCTGCCTCAGCCCTAGCATCGCATATCCCGACGAGCTGAAGATCATCCTTCATCTTCGATATAATCGGCAGGTAGGTGCCTGAGCCTCTTCTGCCCGCGCCTACCAGGGCTATTTTCAATCTATTCATCCTGAAATCCCCCCGTCTGTCGGATTTTTCGGCGTGAATTGTAAAGGAAATCAAGGTGTTTTTCAAGACACATAGGATACGGAACGAAAGGCTTGACCTGATCGGTGAGACCTGTTATAATTCTAGCGTTATTTGATACGAGAAGATAACACCAAGGAGAGGTGCTCGGATGAAGTATCTTTCGTCGATAGCGATCTCGTCTTCCCTCTTATTCTTGGGTGTCATAGCGTGATCTCACTTATTGTGTCGTCCCCCACGACATGCGTTTCCTGGATGGGGTGACCGACAGGATCTATCTCATCAAGGACGGAAGGCTTCAGTGAATGCCGTCTCTTAAGGTATGGGTATCCTACCTAAGAGGTTCTCATCTGCACAATTCGGGTGGGTGAAATTGTTTTTCAAGAGGCGATTTGGTATAATTAACCATGTCACGGCGAGTGAAACCCATCAAATCGGTTAAACATCTCATTTATCCGCTCGTCGCGAGACTCCTCATCCGCCTCATAGGGGGGTTAACCCCTGAAAGCGGGCTGAGGATCGGGAAGACTCTGGGGGACCTGCTCTGGCGGTTCGATCGTAAAGGCAGGGAGATTGCCCTTAGGAATCTGAGTTCGAGCTTCCCCGGTAGATCCTCCGGGGAGATACGAAAGATAGCGAGGCTTTGTTACAGAAATATAGGCATGAACATCGCCGAGTTCGGGAGGTTTTCAAGTCTGACGCGTTCGGAGCTGATGCGGATGGTTCGACTTGAAGGCAGGGAGAATCTGGATAGGGCCTTATCGCTCGGAAAGGGAGTTCTGCTGTTGACCGCTCATTTCGGGAATTGGGAGCTTTTAGGAGCGGCGCTGGCAGCACATGAATATAAGGTGAACGCCATCGTCAGAGAGTTGAGGGTTAAACGGCTGGATAGGATCGTAAACTCCCTCAGATCTGCCGCCGGTTTCAGGCCGTTTCCCAGGGAGAGGGGGCTTAAATCGGCCCTGCTCTCGCTTAAGAGAAATCAGATACTTGCCCTGCTGGCCGATATCGATACCAGATCGGAAGGGGTTTTCGTGGACTTCTTCGGCCGACCGGCTTATACGCCGGTGGGACCGGTGCTGATCTCGATGAAAACCGGAGCGCCGATCGTCCCCGCTTTCATAGCGAGAGAGGGGAAGAGGCATAGAATATTCATAGGGGAACCGGTCAGACCGACGGGGGATGTCAGAGCAGATACGCAGAGGTTGACCGGGATGGTGGAGGGGTTCATCAGAAGGTATCCGCATCAGTGGATATGGATGCACCGGAGGTGGAGAGAGCATTGAGGAAGCTCCTGATCCTGCCCCTGTTAGCTCTCTTCTTTATCAGCTGTTCGAACGAGGAAATCAGATCTCCCTCCGAATCGGAGAAGAAGCTGAACTATCAGCTTTGGGGGTTTAGCGCGGAACACAGGAGAGATGGCAGGCTCAGGTGGCGCGTCGGGGGAAAAGAGGCGATTTTCCTGAAAGACGGCAGGGTACGGATCACAGATCCCCTGTTGGTGATATTCGATAAGGGTAAAAAGGCGGCCGTGATCAAAGGCGAAGAAGGGGAGGTCGATCAAAACAGGGAGGACATCAGGATAACAGGGAACGTAGAGGGGATCTCCCGTAAAGGCAGGTTTTACACTCAGGAGGTCGTCTGGAGGGATTCTCAGGACAAATTGCTCGCCCCCGGAGAGGTGAAGGTGGTAAAGGGCAAATCGACGATGTGGGGGCGTGAGATGATCTCCGATCCGAACATGAAGTTCGTCGAGCTTAAAGACGTGAAATTCAACGTGAGGTCCGAGGATGAGAAACATGTCGAGGAACTTCCTCCAACACCGGAGGATTAAGGCTTTCGGATATCTGCTCCCGTTCATCCTCCTGTTGATCCTCTCTCAGGTGGCATGGGTTGAGGAGGGGAAACGGAAACCGGCGGCCGAGGAGGTGAAACCGGAGAAGGGATATATAGTCGGCAGCGCCGATGAGTACGAGGAGAACGAGAAGGACGGTGTGATTATATTCAGGGGAAACGTCAGGATGATCAGGGAGAACGGTTACCTCTACGCCGATCAGGTTGAGGTACATAGAGACCCCAAAACGGGCGATGTGCTCAAGACCATAGCAACGGGACATGTGGATATGAAGGACGGGGACCTGATCGCCAAGTGTGATAAGGCGATCTTGGACGAAGCCAACGATATCATAGAGCTATCGGGCTCAGTCGTCGTTATCAGAGGTTCCGACAGGGTGGAAGCCCCATATGTCAAGTATGACCGCAAAACCGGCAGGCGTTTCGGCAAGGGCGGGGTGAGGTTCAAGGTACAGCTCAAGGAGAAAAAGGCGGAACAATGAAACTCGCCACGCACGATCTGGTGAAGCGATACTACAAACGAGTGGTGGTCGATCACGTCAGCATCGAGCTAGAGCAGGGGGAAGTGGTCGGGCTGCTGGGCCCGAACGGGGCAGGTAAAACCACCACCTTCTACATGATAATCGGGATAGTCAGGGCTGACGGAGGACGCGTGACCCTAGGTGGGCGCGATATCACCTCCCTCCCTATGTATAAACGCGCCAGAATGGGGATCGGATATCTCTCACAGGAGCCGTCCATTTTCAGGAAGCTCACGGTGGAGGAGAACCTTCATGCTGTGCTGGAGTTCAGCGGCCTTTCTGCCGATAAAAGAAGGAAGAGAGTGGAGGAATTGATGAGGGAGTTCGGTGTGGAGCACCTCGCCCATCAGAAAGCTTATACCCTCTCAGGGGGAGAACAGAGGAAGGTGGAGGTGGCCAGAACCCTGGCCATGTCCCCATCCTTTGTGCTCTTGGATGAGCCGTTCGCCGGGATCGATCCCATAGTCGTCCATGATCTCAAGCAGATCATCCTCCAGCTCAGGGACAAGGGGCTGGGGATATTGCTAACCGACCATAACGTCGCCGATGCCCTGGACGTGGTGGATAGGGCATATCTGATAGCCGATGGGAAGATATTGCTCTCCGGAACTCCGGAGGAGCTGGTTGAAAATGAGACGGCCAGGAGGTTATACTTTGGTGAGGAGTTTAAACTTTAGCGCGGGGTAAGAGGTCATGAGGATATCACCTTCCCTTCAACAGATGCAGAAAATCGTAATGACCCAGAAGCTGCAGCAGGCCATTCAGGTATTGGCGATGAACAGGATCGAGCTACAGCAGTTCCTCGAACAGGCGATAGAGCAGAACCCGATCTTGGAGATCGAGGATGACCTGGAGGACGAGATCACCCTGCAACAGGAACTGGATAGTCGCGATCTGGAGGTGAAGATCTGCCCGATATGTGGAGCTGAGGTGCCGTTGGATTACAAGAGATGCCCCAACTGCGGCGCTCCCCTCAACTCGATCCAGGAGGATGAGGATGAGATGCCCGACATAGATCTCGACTCCGTGTTCGATGACACCATAAGCATGACGGAGAGATTGACCTGGGAGGAGGAAGAGGAGGAGGATAGACCCAAAAACGATATCCCGGAGCCGATCTCCTTCCAGGATTACCTGATGGCCCAGTTTGGAATGTTGAAGCTGAGCGATGAGGAAAGCCGTATAGGCGAGGCGATCATAGGGTATATCGGGGATGACGGACTGCTCTCCGTTAGCACGGATCAGATCGCCGATACACTTGGGGTGGAGAATGAGAAGGTCGAAAAGGTGCTCAAAATTATACAGGAATCCCTGGATCCCGTAGGGGTAGGGGCCAGGGATGTGCGCGAAAGCCTTTTGATACAATTGAAAGCGGCGGGGGAGGAGGAGAGCCTTGCAGCCAGGATCGTGAGGGATCATTTCGATGATCTGCTGCAAAACCGTATACCCAAGATAGCCAAGGACTTAAACGTGGAGATAGATGAGGTCTTGGAAGCCATAGATCACCTCAGATCCTTTAATCCAAAGCCAGGGAACGGTTTCGGAATGATCTCCCGAGGAAGTGAGATCATCCCGGATGTAACCCTTGAAGAGGTGGACGGGGAGTATAGGGTGATATCGAACGACGAGGGATTGCCCCGGTTGAGGATAAACCGCAGATATCTGGATATGCTCAAGAACAAGGATTCGCTTTCGCCCGAAGATAGGGAATGGCTGGAAAACTATTGGCATAAAGCGGTGGAGCTGATGAAGATGGTCGAACAGAGAAGACAGACGGTCAAAAGGGTGACTGAGGCGATATTTAACGTGCAGCGGGATTTCCTCGAAAAAGGCTTCAAATATCTTAAGCCCCTGACGCTTAAGCAGATCGCCGATATGGTCGGGGTACATGAATCAACCGTGAGCCGTGTCGTCAACGGCAAATACGTCCAGACTCCGATGGGTGTCTTCGAGCTGAGACAGTTCTTCAGCAGCGGCCTTAAAACGGAAACGGGTTCCCAAGCCTCCTCGACATCGGTCAAGGAGATGATAAAGGAGATGATCGAATCCGAAGATCCTTCCAACCCCCTGAGCGATAGCGAGATAGTGGAAAAGCTGGCCGAGAAGGGGATTAAGGTCGCAAGGAGAACCGTCAATAAATATCGGGCCGAGCTGGGGATACCACCATCAAGCAAACGACGAAAAAAGTGGTGAAATCTCTCCTGGAGGGGACAAATGGAGATTTACATAAACACGAGAAACCTTGATCTGACCGATGACATCTATCGATATGTCCATAAAAAGCTCTCCAAGGCGGAACATTTCTACGGCGGGATAACCGAGGCGCATGTCATAATAGAGACCGTCAAATATCATACCTACACCGTTGAAGTTTCACTTCTAGGCAGACACGTCGCCTTCCACGCTCAGGCGGATGGCGAGACGGTCTTTTCGGCCATAGACGGAGTCGTCGATAAGATCGAAAGACAGGTCAGGAGATACAAGGAGAGGATCAAAGGTAGAAAGCATAAACTCCCACAGCGCGAGGTGGTCATGGAGCTTAGCCAGAAAGGGAGGATCGAAGAGGGGATGGAGGACGAGGAGGAAGAGGATGTGGTCAGGGTGACCGATAAGTTCGCCCCTAAACCGATGTCTCTGGATGAGGCGATCATGCAATTCAAACTCTCCGACGACGATCTGTTCGTCTTCGTCAACTCCCAGACGAACTCCGTCAACGTCCTTTTCAGGATGAAGAACGGGAAGATAGGATGGATTGAACCGGTGTTTGACTGATGCCTCAGAGTATAACCGTCGGAAAACTATATGCGAGGATGAGATATGAGCTCCAGATGGAGCTGGTGACGGGCGAAGGGGGACTGGATAGGAGGATCGAGGTGGCGGAGGTTAACCGCCCGGGGTTGGCGCTCTGCGGATATTACGACTATTTCGCCTATGACCGGATCCAAGTTCTGGGTAACGGGGAGATCTCGTATCTCCAAACCCTAACCTCCCATCAGCGGAGCGAGATCTTCGAGAGGTTCCTCTCATATGAGATACCCTGTATCGTGATCACCAGGGGGCTCCCGATCCCAGAGGAACTCACCCTCAAGGCGGGTAAAGCGGATATACCGGTTTTCTCCAGCAGCCTGGCGACCCCTGTCTTCACAGCCAGGTTGCATCTCTTTCTGGAGGAGGAGTTCGGGCCATATGAGGTCGTGCACGGCGACCTCATGGAGATTTTCGGGATAGGCGTCCTGATATTAGGAGAAAGCGGCATCGGCAAAAGCGAGTGTGCGCTCGATCTCATCCGCCGCGGACATCGCCTGATAGCCGACGATGCCGTGTTGCTCAAGAGGGTAACCGGACATAGGATCTTCGGCACAAGCGCCAACCCTCATCTCAGACGCTATATGGAGGTTAGGGGGGTGGGCATAATAGATGTCGTGACCCTCTTCGGCGTGACGGCGCTTAGGAGACGTAAACGCGTGGAGCTCGTCGTCACTCTGGAGAGATGGGATGAGAACAAGGAGTATAACCGATCAGGGCTAGATGAGGATTACTACTTCATACTCGGCGAGAGGCTCCCGCACGTGACCATTCCCGTCCAGCCGGGTAGAAACACCTCCATAGTGGTCGAGGTGGCAGCTATGAATTTACGGGCTAAAAAAATGGGGATCTACTCGGCCAAGCAGCTCGAGGAAACGCTCATCGAGAGGATGACAGGCGATAGGGCCCTCGAGGAACCGATCGACATCATCGAGGAGGATTGGGGAGAGGATCTTGAGATATGAGCGTCGGAGTTATCGTGACAGGACACGGAAGACTGGCCTCAGCTATGCTTGAGGCGGCCGAACAGATAATGGGACGTCAGAGTAACATCGCCGCTGTGGATATGCACAGGGAGGACGGCGAATCAGTTATGAGGGATAAGATCAAAAGGGCGATCGAAGGGATGAAAGATAGGATAGAGGGAACGCTGATCCTGACCGATCTGTTCGGCGGGAGCTCCTGCACCCTCTGCCTTTCCCTGGGAGGAGATATGGACGTCAAGATCCTCTGTGGCGTGAACATGCCGATGCTGTTGAGGGCTTTGACCTACAAGGATCTTCTCCCCCTGGACGAGCTGGCCGATAAGGTCTATCAGGCCGGACGGGAAGGGATAGTGGATGCCGGCGAGAGATTGAGGGAGGCATGCTTATCCTCGCTAGGATAGATGACAGGCTTATACACGGGCAGGTAACGGTCGGATGGGCCAAACCTCTCAACGCCAACTCCATAATGGTCGCCGATGATGCCGGAGCAAAGGACGAGTTCCGCAGGGCGCTTATAACTATGGCTGCCCCCGCCGATATGGAGGTGGAGGTGCTTCCCATCAAGGTGGCCGCTGAGGAGCTGAAGGGGGAGAATCTGAGACCGAGGAAGCTCATTTTGCTTCTCTCATCCCCCTCCGACGCCCTGAGGCTCGTCAAGGATGGAGCTCCTATCGGGAAGTTCAACATAGGTGGTCTTCATTTCGCCCCGGGCAAGAGAAAATACATGGATGCCCTGTTCCTGGACGAGCGGGATCTTAAGGCGATCAGGGAGCTTCTGAGAGCGGGCGTGAGATTGGAGTATAAACCGCTGCCAACCGATGCCGGGATGGACGTGTCTGAGATAATTCGGGGATGATGTCTCCGGCAGAACTGATCAAGATAGGACTCATCGGCGGTATCCTGAGCTTCGATTACGTCTCAGGGTTGAGGTTGATGCTCTATCAGCCGATCGTGGCAGCGCCGCTGACCGGTTATCTGCTCGGTGATTTCAGCTTCGGGGTTACCGTTGGCATATTGCTCCAGCTTATATATATAGGTGAGGTCTCGGTCGGGGCAAGCAGAGCCGACGATGTCGCCATCGCCTCCGTCGTCTCGGTCGCTTCCGGAGCTCATATGAACGTGGATGGGATCGCGGCGGCTTCCGTCGCCGCCGGCATCTCTTTCGGTCATCTGGGTGGCTTGACCGATATGTGGGTCACCAGATTGAATCCCATCCTCGTCGAGAGGATCGAGAGACGAATTGAACGGGGGAAATTCGGAAGGCTGTGGTTTCCCCTGCTGATGGCGGCGGTAACGGTCTTTCTGATCTCCGGGATGATCTCAGCGATCGGCTCCCTGGCGACGGGTTATGCCTTTAGGCATCTTTTGAGCACTCCGCCTCGATTTGTGGAAATAGGTCTTATCTGGGGCGAACGGCTGATACCGGCTGTGGGCATAGCCGTCCTTCTCAACTCACTTCAGATCGGGTTTGAGAAGCTCGTCTTCATCATCACCTGTGTGGTGACCCTCTTAGCTCTTTCGCTGGCGGGATTCAATGTTGGAATCGCCATCGGGATATCGGTCGCGGCGATCGTATCAGGCATTTGGATCGGGAAGGACAAGGTATGAAGGGAAAGACGATCACCCTGTTGGATGTAATCCTGAGAGCTTTTCTGATACAACTGCCCTTCGATGCCAGAAGGATGCAGGGGACCGGGTTTCTGTTTTCCATCTCGCCTCTGCTGAGGAGGCTCTATGCCGACGACGATCTGGCGAAGGCCTATAAGAGGCATCTCGGTTATTTCAACACTCACCCGTATATGGCCTCTGTGATTCTGGGAGCGGTCGCCGCGGCCGAGGAAAAAGGGGAGGCTGATAGGGCGATCGAAATGAAGAAACTGCTCGCCGCCCCGCTGGCATCCATAGGCGATGACCTGTTCTGGATGGCGCTGAGACCGCTCGCGGCCATAATAGGACTTCAACTTCTGATCCTGGGCTATGGCTGGGGGATCATCCTCTTTCTGATCGCCTACAACCTCCCACATCTGTTCATCAGAACCGCCGGTTTCTATTACGCATACCGATTCGGATTGGAGGGAACGGTGCGCGTGATGAGAAAGCTCAAACCCAAGAGAATTATCCTGTTCGCGGATATATCCATGGCCGCATTCCTCGGAACGATGGTGGGGTTGATGCTCGTCAAAGGATACGTGATGTCCGATCTCATAGCCAGCTTTGGCATATTGGCGGCTACATCTTTTGCTATGATGCGTTTGATAGGTAAAGCCAGGATCTCAGCGCCTACCTGGGCTTTAATTCTGATATCGGCCTCCATACTCGTAGCCCGGTTGGTGGAGATATGGTGAAGAGAGAGGTAACCATAACCAACCCGCTCGGATTGCATGCTCGGCCCGCGGCCATGTTGGTTAAGGAGGCGAACAAATATCCCTGCGATATATATATCGCCAAGGGGAATATGAAGGTGAACGCCAAAAGCATCATGGGCGTCTTGATGCTGGCAGCGGGTAAGGGCAGTGTGATCACGCTTATAGCAGATGGGGAGAAAGCGGAGGAGGCGCTCGATAACCTCGAACGATTGATTAAAAGTAACTTCGATGAGGAGTGAAGATGGAGGTATTGACCGGAATTCCGGCATCTCCGGGGATCGCCATAGGAAGGGCGTTCCTGTTCCAAAACGATCCGAAGGCAAGACGCAGGTCTATAAATCCCCAGGAGATCGCCGAGGAGATCAGAAGATTGGAGGAGGCCGTCAGGATTACCAAGGAGAAACTGCACGAGATACACGAAAGGCTCTCTTCAACCACACCCTCCGGCACGGCAAGCATGTTTCAGGCCCAGATGTTGATGCTCGAAGACCCGATGTTCCTCGAAAAGATCCATCAGGAGATAGAAAAGAGCCTCGTCAACGCCGAATGGGCTGTGATGAAGGTGGGAGAGGAGCTGGCCGAAACCCTGGCCCAGGTTGAGGATGAGTATCTGCGTGAGCGATCGATCGATATAAAGGATGTCTCCAGACATATATTGGCAAACCTTTCCGGTGAGGAGAGACCGGATATCTCGTCACTTCGGGAGAAGGTGATAATCGTAGCCCATGATCTCGCCCCTTCAGATACGGCGCTCCTGCCTAAGGAGAAGGTGATGGGGTTCGCCACCGATATGGGCAGCCGGATATCGCATACCGCCATACTAGCACGCTCCCTGGAGATACCCGCCGTTGTGGCATTGGGAGATATATCGGCGAAGGTTACAACAGGGCAGAGGATCATACTGGACGGCAGCCGCGGCAAAGCCATCATAGACCCCGACGACGAGACGATAGCCCGATATGAGGGGATAAGGCTCAAATTCATAGAGCATGAGCGGGAGTTGAGCGTTATAAGGGATCTCCCAGCCATCACCGCCGATGGCCGCGAGGTAATGTTGTCGGCCAACATAGAGTTCCCCGAGGAGCTAGAGGCCCTCAAGCATTACGGCGCCAAGGGGATAGGGCTTTACAGAACCGAATACTTCTACCTGCGTAAGGATACCCTCCCAACGGAGGAGGAGCTCTTCGAGGATTATAAGAACGTCGCTCAGACCGTCTCGCCCGATCCGGTGATCATAAGGACGCTGGATCTGGGAGCGGATAAGTTCGTCTCATACCTCGGAGTGCCTGAGAGCATAAGCTCGATGATGGGCCTCCGCGCCATCAGGCTCTGCCTCAAATATCAGGAGATATTCCTGCCACAGCTTAGGGCCATACTCAGGGCGAGCGTATATGGAAATGTGAAGCTGATGTTCCCCATGATCTCGGGCATAGAGGAGCTCAGACAGGCCAAATCGGTCCTGGAAAAGGCGAAGAAGGAACTAGATGACGAAGGGATACCTTATAACCGAGATATAGAGGTGGGCGTGATGATCGAGATACCGGCGGCGGCCGTCACATCGGATATCCTGGCCAAAGAGGTGGACTTCTTCAGCATAGGGACGAACGACCTGATACAATACACGCTGGCGGTCGATAGGGGCAACGAGGAGATATCCTGGATGTTCGAGCCCTTCCATCCGGCGGTCCTGAGGTTGATAAAGTATGTCATCGAATCGGCCCATAACAACGACATCTGGGTCGGTCTATGTGGCGAGATGGCCGCCGATCCCGTCTTCACCTTGATACTGCTCGGTTTGGGACTGGATGAGTTCAGCATGAACCCCGCCTCCATACCGGAGGTCAAAGGGATAATCAGGGCCTCGTCCTACGCCGACGCCCAGGAGATCGCCGAAGAGGCCTTGAAGCTCTCCACGGCATGGGAGATAGAGGCGTATATATGGAGGATAGCCATGCAGAGATTCCCCGAACTGTTGAATTGGGTGGGAAGATGAATCAAAGGAGAGGGATAAATCTCGGAGTCATAGGACTGGGAGGATGCGGTGGGAAGCTCGCCGAGCTCTTTCACAGGCTCGGATATCCCGCCATCGCTGTGAACACCTCCTCCGCGGATCTCTCCTCGCTCTCCATCCCCGAAGAGTGCAAGCTGCTCCTGGGACCGGGTGAAGGAAGCGGAGGGGATATCGAGAGGGGCAGGGAGTTGATCGAGGAAAACGGGGAGATCATCCGCCGGAGAGTCTCCTCGCCTCTCGAACCTGCTACGGAGCTTCTGATCCTATCAGGGGCGGGAGGCGGCACAGGGGGAAATCTAGCGCTGCTGGCGGAAAAACTTGAGGATCTGGGTAAGCCCATCTCCTTCATAATCGTCCTGCCCGCCGATTTCGAGGGGACACAGGTTAAGATGAACGCCGTGAAGGCGATCGATGAGCTTACCGCCCTTGATATGGGCTCCACACTGATGATCGATAGTGCCACGCTCATCGATCGGGTGAGCGAGGGTGGGATGATGAAGCTATATGAACGGATCGATAACCTGATCGTCACCCCTCTGGACGAGCTGAACGGCATCAGCTACGATGAATCGCTTCTGCCGCTTTACCCGTTCGATCCGTCGGATCTGAGGGCCCTTATGCTGCAGGGTGGCGTTATGACGCTGATGAGATTGGATCTCCTCTCAGAGGATATCTCCTCCCCGGGCAGGCTTATCTTCAGGATATGGGATAAGATGTTGAGGCTAGCGCCCGTATCGGGGATCGATCCCACCACGGCGTCCGGATGCGGGGTGGTGCTCATGGCGGGCGAGGAGGCGATGAGCGATGGTGGCGAGAGAACTTTTGAGATTCTGCGTGAGCATCTGGCTCAGGTTGCCGACGGATGTAGGATATATCCCGGCCTTTACTTGACCCGGGAGGAGCACGTCAGGCTATACCTGATCCTTTCAGGCCTCGATCTCCCCGATAGAATTGCGGAACTCAGAGAACAGGCGGAGAGGGAATGGGGGAAGCTTCAGGAAAAGCGGGGCAGGAAACGAGAACCGTTTGAAGCTAGACCTGTACCTAAAGCTCAGCCGGAGGTCGAGAGAGCGGCCGCTTTGACCAAGGAGGAACTCGAATCGCTCAGGATACTGGAAACACCTGGCGGCCTTCGGGATTCTTTCCCTCCGTTGATCGGGAGAATCGCCCCGCTGGATCATATCGGTCATAACGAGCTTATAGCCTTAAAGAGGATGGCTTCCAGCCTGGCTGAGATGACCCGATCCTCAAGGAAGCCGCTTTTGAAGGTGGCCGAGGATTATCCCGACATGGACGATTTCCTGGCCCTACACTCCTTTAACGTAGCATTGCTCTCCGCATATCTGGGGAGGGGGATGGACTTGGGCGAAGAGGACGTCGAAACTTTGATCCTAGCCGCTCTGATCCACGATCTGGGGATGTTCAGGCTGCCGAGGGAACTCGTTTTCGCCCCCAGGAGGTTGAACGATGAGGAGATGAATGAGATCAGAAAGCATCCCGAACTGGGAGTAGAGATGGTGGCGAATACCCCCGATCTTCCCGTCCAGGTGCCCATGGTTTTGATCCACGAACACGAGAGGATGGACGGTAGCGGATATCCGGAAGGGATATCTGGGGATGAGATCCATCAGTTCGCCCGTATCGTCTCCGTCTGTGACGTCTTTGAGGCGATCTCACATAGACGTCCTCATCGAGATCCCTTCCTGCCGTATGAGGCGATGAGACAGGTGATAGAGATGAGCAGGGTCCAGCTGGACTATAAGGTCGTCAGGGCATTCGTTGATCTGATGTCTATTTATCCGATAGGTAGCTTCGTAAAACTCAGCACGGATGAGGTGGCTCAAATTGTGGATTCCGTCCCCGGTTACCCCTTTCATCCCATCGTCAGGGTCATCGAAGTGGAGGAGGGACGAATAAAACGGAAAGATATGGTATACTATCTGAAGGATGAAACCGGCGTTAAGATCGTCGGACCGACAGATCCGCTGAGACCAAGAATATCGTGAGAGGTTTTCCAGATGGTGGATATTCCTAAGGCATACGATCCAAAACCGATTGAGGGAAAATGGTATAAGTTTTGGCTTGATAGAAAGTATTTCCATGCTGAGGAGAAATCGCATAAGCGACCTTTCTGTATCGTCATCCCTCCGCCCAACGTGACGGGCAGCCTGCATATAGGCCACGCGCTGGATAATGCCCTCCAGGATATACTGATCCGGTGGAGGCGGATGCAGGGATATAACACGCTCTGGCTGCCCGGAACGGACCATGCGGGGATAATAACACAGCACGTCATGGAGAGAATGCTGGCCGCAGAAGGGCTCTCCAGACAGCAGATCGGCAGGGAGAAATTCCTGGAGAGGATGTGGCGATGGAAAGAGCGATCGCGCGGGACGATCATAGGACAGCTTATGAAGCTGGGCTGCTCGTGCGACTGGGATAGGGAGAGGTTCACGCTGGATGAGGGGCTTTCACGGGCGGTGAGAACCGCCTTCAAAAGGCTTTACGACGAGGGGCTGATCTATAGAGGAAGCTACATCGTCAACTGGTGTCCCAGATGCGAGACGGCGCTTTCCGATCTGGAGGTGGAATACGTCGAGGAGGAGGGAAAGCTCTACTACGTGAGATATCCTCTTGCCGATGGAAGCGGCAACTTAGTGATCGCCACCACAAGGCCCGAGACGATGCTCGGCGATACGGGTGTGGCCGTCAATCCTGAGGACGAAAGATATAAACATCTAATCGGCAAAAAAGCGATTCTGCCCATCGTCGGGAGGGAGCTTCCTATAGTCGGCGATCCGGTCGTGGACGTGGAGTTCGGCACGGGCGTGCTGAAGGTCACACCTGCACATGACCCCGCTGACTTCGAGATAGGCAAGAGACATGACCTGCCGGAGCTGAACGTCATGAACCCGGATGGCACGATGAACGAGAACGCCGGGAGATTCGCTGGAATGGATCGGTACAAGTGTCGCGAGGCGATCCTCAGGGAGCTGAAGGAGGGGGGATATCTGATCAAGGTGGAGGATTACACCCATGCGGTGGGGACGTGCGAACGATGCCATACGCCGATCGAACCCCTGGTCTCGGAGCAGTGGTTCATCAGGATGAAACCTCTGGCCCAAAAGGCGATAGAGGCGGCCAGAGAAAAGCGGGTTCGGTTCATACCTGAGATGTGGGAGAAGGAGTTCTACAACTGGATGGAGAACATAAAGGACTGGTGTATATCGAGACAGATCTGGTGGGGACACAGAATACCGGTGTGGAACTGTCAAAGCTGCGGCGCGGAGATAGTCGAGGTTGAAACCCCCAAAGCGTGTCCCAAATGTGGGTCAGACGATCTGGTTCAGGATCCCGATGTGCTCGACACGTGGTTCAGCTCGGCGCTCTGGCCCTTTTCAACCCTAGGTTGGCCGGATGATACCCAGCTTCTCAGAACCTTCTACCCCACCTCGGTTCTCGTGACGGGATGGGATATCCTCTTCTTCTGGGTCTCAAGGATGATAATGACGGGGCTTAAGTTCATGGGAGAGGTGCCGTTCAGATATGTATATCTACATCCGTTGGTGGCTGACGAGATGGGCAGGAAGATGAGCAAATCCCGAGGCAACGTCATAGACCCATTGGTGAGCATGGAGAGATACGGCACCGATGCCTTCAGATTCGCCCTGACCGCCTCGGTTATACCCAGCCGTTACATGCCTCTTCCCGAAAGTAGAATGGAAGGGGGACGGGCCTTCGCGAATAAGATCTGGAACGCATCCAGGTTCGTGATCATGAACTTGTCCGATTTCAAGCCGGATAACTCAAAGGAACTCAGTCTGGAGCTATGCGATAAGTGGATACTCAGCCGATATAACGGGATAGTTGCGGCAGTTAACAAGGCCCTTGAGGGGTTTAAGTTCGAGCTGGCGGCGCAGCTCATCTACGATTTCATGTGGCATGAGTTCTGTGACTGGTATGTGGAGCTGAGCAAGATAAGGCTGTATCACTCCGAGAAACCCGAAGAGAGATATACAGCTCAGTTCATCCTATGGAAGGTGCTCGAGGGGATGATGCGCCTGATGCATCCGATCATGCCCTTCATCACCGAGGAGATCTGGCAGATGCTGCCACACGACGGTGAAAGCATCGTCATAGCTCCCTATCCGGAGCCGGATGATAGATGGATCGATCACGAGGCGGAAGGCAGAATGAACTTGATCATGTCCATCATCCGGGATATAAGGAGCATCAGGAGCGAGATGAACATACCGCCTTCCAAAAAGCTGAAAGCTATCATTCGGGCGCCGAACGATCGGGAGAGGGAAACGCTCGAATCTCATAGAGGCTATATCTCCTTTCTCTGCCGCGCCCCGGAGATAGAGATATCGCCCGAGGCAAGTAGACCTCCAGCCTCCGCAGCGGCGGTGGTGGGGGATATAGAGATATTCATCCCACTGGCCGATCTGATCGATCTCAACAGAGAACGGGCAAGGCTTCAAAGGGAGCTTGAGAAAACGTTGAAGGAGCTTGAGAGGGTCGAGAGAAACCTTAAAAACGAATCCTTCCTCGCCAGAGCGCCGGCCCACGTGATCGAACGCCAGCGGGAGAGAAAGTCCGAACTCGAATCGATCATAGCTAAACTCAGGAAGAACATCAGCTTCCTGGAAACCGGATAGGAGCGATGCGTTACGACGTTGCCACGAAAGTGGTAGTGGAACACGGCAAGGAGGCGATACTGAGGGAGCTCGTGGGGATAGAGGCTGTGGAGGCTGAGCTGATAGAGGAGCTACCGCAGGAGACGGTCAGCCTGAGGA
>JAGGXZ010000143.1 GCA_021162805.1 Candidatus Poribacteria bacterium | reverse complement strand
TCGCTTCTGGTGCGGAATTGGAAAAAATGGAGGATGAGATCGAGATGATCTGCAGGGTTGCCCAATAGCTTTGGTTCTTTGACGAAGTTCAACTCCATGACTTAGTTCCTTTTTTGCGGAAGTATAGAATCCTACCATACGGATCGCCCGGAATAGCGGATAGCAGCCGTTATATGCTTTTCTTGACTTTCCAGAACCGCTTTGTTAGAATTTCCGCAAAACGGGAAAGGAGGAGTGATGGATGTTGCGAAGGGATAAAAGGTCCAACCTGTTGAAGCCCAGGCGGAGGACGTTTCAGATGGTGGATGCCCAGGAACCCGAGCTGCTGAGGGAGATTTTCCCATATGAGGAGCCGCCCAGAATCGTCTTTGACGGCCTCACCGTTCCCATGGACCTCCCTGACGACTTCTTCATAACTGATACCACCTTTCGAGATGGACAGCAGGCCAGACCTCCCTATACGGTCGAGCAGGTGGTGGATATCTTCAAGATGCTTCATCGCCTCGGCGGGCCGAACGGCGTGATACGGCAGAGCGAGTTCTTCCTCTATCGAAAGCAGGAGAGGATGGCCGTTGAAAGATGCCTGGAACTCGGATACAGATTCCCCGAAATCACCGGTTGGATCAGGGCAAACAAGAAGGATTTTCAGCTGGTCAAGGATATGGGCCTTAAGGAAACCGGAATACTCACATCGGTATCGGATTATCATATATTTCTCAAGCTGAGGAAAACGAGAAAGGAAGCGATGGCGGACTATCTGGACGTGGTCAGAACGGCCATCGAAGCGGGCGTTAAACCCAGATGCCATCTTGAGGACATCACAAGGGCGGATTTCTACGGATTTGTAGTGCCGTTCGTTCAGTCCCTTATGGATATAGCCGACGATAGCGGCGTTCCCATAAAGATTCGGGCATGTGATACGCTGGGATACGGCGTGCCATGGGCTGAGGCGGCATTGCCCAGAAGCGTGCCCAAGATCATCCATGCGCTTAAAACCGAATGTGGGGTGCCATCTGAAAGGTTGGAATGGCATGGGCATAATGATTTCCATCTCGTCATCGCAAACGCCGTCGCCGCGTGGCTTTACGGCTGCAGCAGCGCTAATGGAACGATACTTGGTTTCGGGGAGAGAACCGGAAACCCGCCCATCGAAGGGCTGATCTTCAGCTTCATCGGACTTAAGGGCGAGACCTTCGGAATAGACACCACCGTCATAACTGAGATCGCCAGATATTACGAGGAGGTCATCGGAGATAGAATACCGGAGAATTATCCCTTCGTCGGCAAAAACTTCAACGTCACCCGGGCGGGCATTCACGCCGATGGTATATTGAAAAATGAGGAGATATATAACATCTTCGATACCGCTAAAATCCTCAACAGACCCTTGGGCGTCAGCATCACCGATAAATCCGGTCTCGCCGGAATAGCCCATTGGATCAGCTCCAACTTCAAGACCAAGATGGACAAACGACATCCGGGCGTGATGAAGATCTTCGAATGGGTCAGTCGGGAGTATGAGGAGGGGAGAACCACAAGCATCTCCGATCAGGAGATGATGGAGCTCGTCAGAAGATATCTGCCGGAGCTGTTTGAGGAGTGATCGATATGGAGTTCCGGAGGATCACCCCCCCGCAACAAGGGGCCAGAATCGAGGTGACGGAGGAAGGGCTGAACGTTCCCGACGATCCGATAATCCCCTTCATAGAGGGCGACGGGATAGGCCCGGACATAACGCGAGCGATGAGGCGGGTCGTAGATGCCGCCGTGGATAAGGCCTATGGCGGCAGGAGGAGGATCATCTGGTTCGAGATATTCGCAGGCGAAAAGGCAAAAAGGCTTTTCGACGAGTGGCTACCTCAGGATACGTTCGACGCGATATCCCATTACGGCGTGGCCATAAAAGGCCCTCTGACCACGCCTGTCGGAGGGGGATACAGAAGCCTCAACGTCACGCTGCGTCAGAAGCTCGACCTCTACGCCTGCGTCAGACCGGTCAGATATTTCGAGGGTGTTCCCTCACCGATCAAACATCCCGAGAGGATGGATGTGGTCATCTTCCGCGAGAACACGGAGGACGTCTACGCCGGCATCGAGTGGGAAAGCCGATCGGATGAGGCGTTGCGGGTGATACGGTTCCTCATGGAGAACTTCGGAGTTGATGTGAGGGAGGATTCAGGGGTGGGAATCAAGCCGATAAGCGAGTTCGCCACCAAGAGGCTGATGCGTATGGCTTTGAAGTATGCCCTAGCACGCGGGCGAAAAAGCATCACCATTGTCCATAAGGGCAACATCATGAAATACACCGAGGGGGCTTTTAGAAGCTGGTGCTATGAGGTGGCTGAGGAGGAGTTCGGCAACCTGACGGTTGCCGAGGCGGAGCTGGGTGACGCCATCCCCGAGGGGAGAGTAGTGATCAAGGATAGAATGGCCGACATCATGTTCCAACATATCCTCACCCGCACGGAGGAGTTTGACGTGATCATCACTCCAAATCTGAACGGAGATTACCTCTCCGACGCCTGCGCCGCCTGCGTGGGAGGGGTGGGGATGGCGCCTGGAGGTAACATAGGCGACAGGGTCGCCCTGTTTGAGGCCACCCACGGCACCGCTCCGAAATATGCCGGAATGGACGTGGTCAACCCGAGCTCTTTGATCCTATCCTCCGTGATGATGCTGGAGCATATCGGATGGATCGAGGCGGCAGAGCTGATAGTTGAGGGGATGGAACGTACCTTCAGGCAGAAAAGGGTCACGTACGACCTGCATAGGCTCATGGAGGGAGCGACGAAACTTTCAACATCCCAGTTCGCATCGGCTATAATCGAAAACATGGATTAGCTGATGCCATGAAGGGATGAAAATCGTGGCGATTCCTCTTTAAGCCATAAACCTGACATTGGAGTTAAGCGATGAGACATAAGATCAGTATAATAGGTGCCGGTAATGTCGGCGCGACCGCCGCGTTGATGATCGCCCAGAGGGAACTTGGTGATGTCCTCATGCTCGACATAATCCCCGATATGCCCCAGGGCAAGGCGTTGGATATGGCCGAGGCATCCCCGATCGAAGGGTTCGACGTGCGCATAAAGGGGACGAACAGCTATGAGGAGATAGCCGGCTCGGATATAGTCGTCGTAACATCCGGTAGGCCCAGAAAACCCGGAATGAGCAGGGAGGACCTCCTGACGCAGAACGCCCAGATCGTCGGCTCGGTCGCCGAGCAGGTTGCCAGATACTCGCCGAACGCCATACTGATAGTGGTCACAAATCCGCTTGATATCATGACGTATCACGCCTGGAGGGTAACCGGCTTTCCCCATCATAGGGTGATGGGCCAGGCGGGCGTGCTCGATACGGCAAGATTCAGATATTTCATCGCCAGCGAGCTGAACGTGTCCGTAGAGGACGTCTCCTCCCTGGTTTTGGGGGGACATGGCGATACGATGGTGCCCCTGCCCAGATATACCTCAGTCGCCGGAATACCGCTTGAGGAGCTGATGGATCGCGAGACGATAGACAGGCTGATCGAGAGAACCAGAGGAGGTGGTGGAGAGATCGTCGGGCTTCTCAAGACCGCCAGCGCCTTCTATGCCCCCGGAGCCGCCGTGGCCCAGATGGCCGAGGCCATAATTAAGGATAAAAAGAGGATCATGCCCTGCTCGGCCTATCTTTCGGGACAGTATGGCCTGAGGGATATCTTCATCGGCGTTCCCGCTAAACTCGGCTCCTCCGGCGTAGAGGAGATCATAGAGCTCAATCTAACCGATGAGGAGTTGGCCCAGCTTCACCGATCCGCTGAGATCTACAGAAGCGGAATAAGGCTTTTAGGGTACTGAGTTATATCAAAGTTTACGCATGTAGTCGAGAAATGCGCGGGCACATCTGTCCAGATTTTCCTCATCGCCTCCCCCTTTCAGCACCTCGCACATCTCGTATGCAACCCATCCCCGGTATCCGATCTCCCTCAGTGCATCGAAAAAGCTCGGATAATCCACGATCCCCGTCCCCATCGGAACGGCGTAGACCCTCGCTTCTCTCCTGATGTAGTTGGTCAGGGATTGGTCATATATGAAACGGTGATGCTTGATGTAATCGGCAACCGTGGTGTGGACAAGGAAGGGGGCTATCCTACGGACGGCCTCCTTCAGCTCCTCCCCTTTCAGTCCCTGTAACGCCGGCGCCCACGCGTCGAAAGCCGCCTTACAGTTCGGCTCATCCACCTCCTCCAACAGCCATCTGAGCGATTCATGATGAATGGCTATGTCGTGGTGGTTCTGAACGGCAAGGGTAACTCCGAATTCGGCCGCCCTCTGGGAGGCGAGCTTCAATCCTCGCACGCATATCTCCCATAATTTATCGAACGGAACCCCGGGCCTTTCGAAGCCCGTAAACACCCTGATCATCCCGCACCCGAGATCTCTGGCCAGCCTTGCCAGCTCGCCGACGTAAACCGCCTGAACCTCGATCATCGGGGTCATCGGCCTATCCACCCCTGCTGTGAAATCCACATATCCAGCGAGACATGGAACTTCAAGCCCCAGCGATTCGATCTTCTCCCTGAGACGTTTCCGAGCATTTTCGTCGTAATCTAGCGGCGAGAGATGAGGCCGCTTAGCCATGATCATCACGCCGTCAAACCCCAGCTCACTGGCCTTTTCCAACACCCTTTCGATGGGCAGGGAAGTCTGACCCCTCCACACCCCGGCGTAACTTACGGTATGTAATGCAAGTTTCCAGCTCATTTTTCCCCTCCTTACTATTTCAATATCTCTCCCGTTTCATCGCTCCAAAACAGCAGATCAAGGGCGTCGAAATCCACCCCGATCTCGAGAGCGAGCCGTCTCATGGCCTCCTCCACCTCCAGATACCTTCTCCGCGAGCTCGGGGAGCTCTTCAGATCCGTTATCCCGAAACGCCTGAGATTCCTGAGTATGTGTCTGTCGAGGATGGCGTAACCCTTGTAGCCTATATTACGTAGGAAATGGCTCCCCTCTTTGTATCCAAGCCCTTTGATGTTGTGAACTATGAAATCCCTCCTCTCGAGATGCTCCATCGGATCGAGCGTATCGAATATCTTAAAATTCATTCTTTTCCGCACGAATTCTCTGGCGAGGACCACGTATTCGGCCCGTTTGCGAGCATAGGGATGGACTAAATGTAACCTCTCGGACAACTCCTCCTGACTTCCGGTGAGCATCAGATCCCTGATCGCCTCGACTGAGCGCATCCCAACCTTTGCGGATGTGCCGGCCGTGAACAGACAGTAACACATCTCCTCGAAGGCGGCCAAATCCCCTTTTTCCCTGATCTTCTCGAACTCGCGCAACCTTGCCTCTATTGCGTTCCGTTTGATGAGGTATTTTCGCTTCAACTCGTATATCATCCTCCCGCGATCCGCCATGTAAACCTCCTTTCCCTCCATCCCTTAACTCTGAGTCGCGAGCGCTCAATGAGCCGCAATCCACAACCGTAAGGCAACTTTGCCATGGGCTGATGACGTCGGATGTAACGTCGGACCCAATTGACACAGGTTTCTTCAGTCCGGATGGAGCAATGTTTTCAGGCGTATTTTTCACGGGTCTGATCGAAGAGTTTTTAGGACGTCGAGGCATTTTCCTCACACCCGGCTTGTTCTTGACAGGTTTTGGGATGGTTCATAGTTATGGTAACAGATTTCAGAGAGCTTGAGATCTGTCCATCAGCCTCAGCCCATCTGGTCTTGAATGGGAACCTCCAAATGAGGTACAATACCTCATCAATCCACAAAAAATATAAGGAGGTTCCCGATGAGAGATTATCGGCTAAAAGAGAT
>JAGGXZ010000142.1 GCA_021162805.1 Candidatus Poribacteria bacterium | reverse complement strand
CGATGCCCAGAGCGGAGCCAAGCATGACCCTCCTGTGCGAGTTGCGTGAGCGCATGTATTCCCTCTGTGCCAAGCGGGCGTAATCGGCAAGCCTCCGCGCCACACGGCGCCTCTCACCATCGTCAAGTGCCTCCGCAGTCCAGTCAAAGAGCATGCTGTAGCGGATGAGGAACCTCGCCAGCACCTCCGTCTCGCCCGTCCTTGAGTCACGTCCGAATTTAGGGGCGATCTTCTCCGGCTCACGTTTTGCACGCTCAAGCCACTCCCTCCTTCCCGTCGCCCACCACAGCAGTCCGAACAGGCTCGGATCCGGCATCACCTCACCCTCGTGCGCCCTTCCCCCTGCGTGGACCATCGCCCCCGTTATCGGTCCTCGGACGAGGAAAACGACCGCTTTGTTCTCCCTTGCCGCTCGCTCTACACTCGTCCAGAAATCGCTCCAGGGTCTTTCACCCCTTCTCATCCATCCGACCGCTTCCTTCGGCGAGCCGAGCAGATAGGGATGTTCCTTGCCCCGCACCGCCTCAAGCAGTTCATCCACATCGGCTCCCGTAGCAGAGCAGGTCAGGAACGCCAAACTCAACAACACGCTCAATCTCACTTGGACACCCCCTTATAGCTCCAGCCTTTGACCTATCCCCATTTCGGTGGCTCGATGATAGATGCGAATCGCCGTCGCCATATCCTCTATCGCCAGACCGAGATTGATGGACATGATGCGCTCATCGTCGCTCTGCCGAGCAGGTTTGCTACCTGCGACCACCTCGCCCAAGTCGCCGTGTGGTTCTGGCACCTGTTTGAAGTAACCCACGCTCACATAGTAGCGTTGCTGCTCAAGGTCATCGGTATAGAGCCTGTCCATCGCCGAAAACGCCTCCGGCTTGAAGTATGAGTCGAAATCAAGCGGACATGCGAAGACACCCGGCTTCAGCCATTCCGCACGAATCACTGGCTGGGGTTCCTTCAGGATGGGAGTCGCCGTCACGACGATATCCGCATCGCGCACCGCATCCTCAGGCTCGGCGCATTTGATGACTTCAACGCCGAACCTCTCGCTCATCTCATCTGCGTAGCGCTCCATCGCCTCGGGTAGGATGTCGTGGACATAGACGGTCTCTATGGACGGAAATACCACCTTCAGCGCCTCCAGGTTCGTCCGCCCTTGAACGCCGCAGCCGATTATGGCGACCGCCTTTGGTGATTTCCTCGCGAGATATTTCGCGGCGACGGCTGTCGCTGCGCCCGTGCGCATGGCGGTTATCCAAGAAGCGTCCATGACCGCCATCGGAACGCCGGTTTCGGGGTCGTTCAGGATGATGAGCCCCGTGATGTATGGCAGACCGCGCTTGTGATTTTCGGGATAGCCGGACACCCATTTTATCCCCGCCGCTTCCAAGCTCGGTATGTATGCGGGCATGGCGTGGATGAAGGCGTCCTTGCGGGGGTGTATTCCGGGTTTGGGTGGCATTTCCACCCTCCCGCGCCCCTTCTCCAGGAACGCCTCCTCAACGGCGTCTATTATCTCCGCCATGCTCATCCCGACCCGCTCAACGTCCGACCTTGAAAGATAAAGCAACTCCATCGCCTGACACCTCCTCGCCGATTAATCTGTCGGTGAGCGGATTTCCAAAAATACCCAAAGCCCTTGACTCACCGAAGCAGTCCATACGTGCCGTTTGGATTGGTCCTTCGGTCAAGTCGTCATTTGCCCACGACGACGTTATTCCACCGCAGATTCATTCCTCCTCCCACTGATGTGGGACGCTGTAGTCCCTCAAAATGCCTTCCAGCTCGTCTCTCTTCTTCGCCACCTCCCCTTTCCTGTCGTGTATCTGCACGGTTATGCTGACATCGGTGCCCTGGAGCAACTCCAGCACCTTGCGCACGGGGTAGATGTTTTTGGCGCTCAGCTCCATCTTCAGGCTGAGCGGTGTGACCTTCTCCTCTTCTACCTCCTCAGTCAGAGCTTCGGTGGGCACTAAGGTGATGTTGGGGTCGTTGAGCACATCCTCTGGCACCTCGTCCTTGAATATCTTCTCCTTGCTCTTCACAGCGAACCTGCCCAGCTCAACGCCCTCACGTATAGCCTGCTTCACAGCTTCCTTCGGCTTTACGGCGATGGGCTGATCGGGCGAGCCGGTTAATACCGTTTCAACCTCCGTTACGGAGACAGGGCGCTCGCCGACACCCAACGCGGAGACGAGATAATCGGGGGTGATGGATTCAATCAAATCGCCCCTCTCCTTCAAAGCATCCTCCACCGCCTGGGCGAGCGTTTTGGCATCCCTCCTCAGGGTTACCCGCACCTCCTGCACGCCCTCGCCCGCCGGTCGGAAGAGACGGCTGTAGATGGTGAAGAGCAATCCCGCTAACTCGGTCTCCTTCTCCTTAAACTGTTCGTTCACGTCATCCCTGTCCTCCTTGTCCAGCTCACGGAATATGGAAGCACCTTTGATCGCTTTGAGTGCGAGCCATCGCCTTGCGCAGGAGCGCACCGCTCCCTCCCTGCCCTTTTCGGGTGTGAGGAAGATGAGCATATTGCGGTTGGTAGCCCTGTCCACCACATTTTTCATCCATTCCCTCGCTTGCTTCGGATCGCTCAATGAAAGTGGCAGTATCACGAGCGTCGCATGAGCTTGGTCGGGAACGGTGCTTTCATCCTGCGGTGAAGTTATGACCTGAAGGGCGCTCTTCCCTGCACCGCTGATTTCCTTCAGATGCTCAACGATCGCCTCATCCACCTGTTCGTCGGAAATCCCCTGCTCGTAGTCAAGGATGATCTTGTTAAGGTTGGGTTTTGCGGTGAAGAAATAGCGTCGGTCACGGTAGCGAAGGAACCACAGATTGTTGCGAAGCCTCCCCAGGACCTCGCTTACCTGTGCCGGGTTTATCTCCGGTCGGAGCAGAGCTATCCTCAACTCCTCCTCTGTACATCCTGTAAAATCCATTGCCGCTGAGACGCTGTAAAGGAATGCGCAGGTGGCTGCGCCCTTCGCCAGCTCCTCCCGGGCATACTCCCCACCCAACTCCCTGTCTATCTCCCTCGCTCGGTTTACGACATCGCCTGTGGCGATGGCGTCAAATGTGGTATCCAGGAGCCTCACGACCTCGGCGCGGATGTAGCGGTCTGCAAGGTCTATGTGATGGGGTTGGATCAGGAAGGCGGATGCCGGACGCCCGTTCCAGAGCCGACGGATCACGCGAGCGAGCAACACCAGCGCCCCACGGGTGCGCTGAAACTGCGGATGCGGACCCCATCGCCCGTAAAGCAGGTCAACCATCTCCGGATGAAACGGATACGCATTTATCATCCGTTCACGATACTGGGGTCTTCGGAGCCTCTCGGGGAAGAATCTGGCGTATTCGTCGTAGTAAGTGGAAAAGGCGTTTATCACTCGCTTGGCGGTGCGCTCCGTTCCGACGGACCTGAAAAGCCTTCGCTTCAAAACCCCGAAGACCTCATCTTCAGCCACGGGGGTTTCGATCAACTCCGTGCGTCCGAGCACCTTACGGACATGCTGGAACATCCACTCCGCCTGTTCTCGATCCATGGGAATCTCCAGCGAGGAGGCGGGTAGGGAGAGGACGAGCACCGATTGAGGCGTCTCATCCACAGCCGTCGTGAGCTCCCTGATGAAGATCGCCGTCTGTTCCATCAGGTTGCTGTCGCCGACCCTGATCGCCCTCGCCCTGGCCAGATAATGCATGACCTCGTCCATCAGAATCATCACGGGCTGGGTTTCCCTCAGCATCCTGGCTAACTTCGCCTGTCCAGGAGATATTCGCGCTTCGTCAGCATTCCGGATCGCCTCATAGAACCCCTTCCCACCAAGCCTATACGCCAGCTCACCCCAGAGCGTCCGGATGGTGAGTCCATCCACCTCTCGCCCGGTCACCACCTCTCCCAGCGCTACGCCATCGAGGACGGCGAGACTTATATCGCTCGGCAGATGGTGAACGTTCAGCCTCTCACAGAGCCTCTCGCCCGCTTCGGTCGCCTCAACGGCCTCCGGATTTCGGGCCGGATGGTAGAGTGCGATCATCGTGTGCGTTTTGCCCCCGCCGAAGGGCGTCTCAAGGCGCATCACAGGTGCGCCGCGCCCCGCCTCGCCCATCAGCCTTGCGAGCACCCCTTCAAGCACGTTCTCCAAACTGCGGGTCATGAACGTCTTTGCGAAGAACCGTTCAGGGTCGGTGTAATCCCTATCCGCAGTTCCGCTCTCCACAGCGTGAAGGCTTGCGGCGAACATGGATGGGTCAATGTCACGGGCAAATACGTCCGGATGGGGCTCACATACTTCCCAGATGCGTTTTAAGGCCTTTACAGGCATTTCCTTCCCCTCCTTCTAAAGTTCGACACATCAAAATGGCAACCTCAGTTGCCTTTCTGCCGTGCTGATCCCGGCGGCTTCACGCACCAGCGAGGATTGGGCCGGAAGCATTCCTCCAAGGGCGACCGATTCCGTCTCCAAGCTCGGCTCGTCCCGTTCCGCCTCGTAGAGCGCCTGTGCGACACGCCAGAAGCGATGGTCCTCGTCCTGGAAGCCGCAGAGCGCCAGGAAATGCGTCAGCTCATCCCTTGCACCCCTTCGCCAGTAGAGAAGCGAAACGTGAAGAGCGTCTACAAGCGGAAGGTCATGTATCCTGCCCTCCTCAAGCGCACGATGGATGGGTCGCGACATGGTATCGTCACGGAGCCTCGTCCAGAAATCGGGGAGCGTGACCTTCTCGCCCCTCCGTTTCACGAGCCGATGCTTCTCTGCGAGTTCATCAATCTCCGCCCCCAGGGACTTGCTCAACTTGTTCGCCTCGTCAAACTCAAGTTCTCTCCCGCCGTAAGCCCACCGCCATAGCACGTAGAACCTCGTCGGTGGGTCAACAAGCCCCAAATCCCTGCCCAGCCTCTGAAGTGCGAAGTCGGCGGCGATGGTTCTGACCTCGTCAAGGAGTTCGCCCACATCCACCTCATGCCCATCTGGGCGCAGAACCTTCTCATAGCGCCCGAAGACGCCCACGGCGGGTCCTATGGCGGAGATGAAGAAGTCCGCACCGCGCAAGCCCATATCCCAGAAGTGCTCAAGACGTTCGCTGACCGTCCCGTAAAGTTCGTCACGTATCCGATGATACCAGCCCATCTCCGCTCTCTCCGGTCGCCTGCGGCACGCCATCAGGATGGTGCTTCTGACGGCGCCCTTTCCCCGTTGATGTGTGCTCGCCTCCATCTCGGTATGCACCGCCCACGATGCAGTCGGATAAAGCCCGGCGGAAAGCAGGCTTCTAATCAACGACTCCCATGCGGTCGTGGAACGATGGGTGAACATGATGATGGCGATGCCATCGGGCTTGAGAACACGGTGGATCTCACGGAGCGCCTCGCCCATGAGCCGTTCGTAATGTCGCCTCGCAATCTCTTCGCCCTCCCTGCCCCCACCGAACCTTGCGGGGTTGACGACGATCTCCTCATCCTTGGGCGTCAACTCCCACTGGAAGGCTTCGGGATATAGGTCGCTGACCGTGCGCTTGAGCCAGACGTAGAAGAAATCCGAAAGGTCGGCATACGGCACGTTGTCATAGTAGGGTGGGTCTATGATGACAGCATCAAAGAATGACTCCTTATAATTGACGGTAGTAGCGGATCCAATATGTGAGAGTGCAATAAGTGACCTCGCAATTTGTGAGACATGCTTAGTGACTTTGTAAACCCAATCAACTGCTCCAAGCCAATCTCCAGTAACTCCGCTAAAAGGATTGATTTCAACATAGTCCCAAGCCATCTTGAGATCATGTTGAGTGAAAACATGTGCAATTTTCTCACCGGTCACATGCCATAGGCACAAAACTGCATTATAATCGGCTAACCTATCAATTACAAACCCCAAATATGTCCCCACTGCCTTGGCGTATTCAGGGTCGGTCTGCTCTGCGATGCGCTTGATGGCTTCACGAACCCACTTCCCGAAGGTCACAAGCGCAAGGAGCTGGCGGGGGTTGAAGAGATCGCACCATCGAGGCATGTTGTAAAAATAAAGATCGTCCATCCAAACTGGCAATGGGCGCTCGCGCACTTGTTCAACCACTTCCTCTGGCACCCATGGGAGACCGTTTGCCCAGGGGCTGGGTTGCCTTTTGAGATGCTCAAGCCGTTCCTTCGCCCTCTCAAATGCTTCCACGTCCTCATCCCGTGCGATGCGGTAGTTGCGCCCTCTGCCGCGCCCCGCGGTGGTGACCAGCGCTATGAGCCGATGCCCCATCCTGCCCTCTCTTGCTTCGCCCCGCACATAGTTAGCCCGAGCGGCAGTTCCGCAGACGAGGCACCTTGCGTTTGCCCGGCTGACCGTGCCCTGCGATGGGTTGAAGCCCTCCCGCATCGCCTCCGCAAGTTCTTCTCCGGAGAGCACGCAAAAATTCACACGCTTCTCCTCACGGTTCACCACGGGATAGAGCGCTACCTTTTTGTTGGACTTCCTTGCGAGCCAGAACTGGCGAAACAGGGGAATTTCCGCGCCACAGGCGGGGTTAGGACACCTTATCGTCCTGCTCCAGATGTAGGCGACAACCGTCTCTTTGGAGTGTCCCCCCTCATAAGGCGGATAGAACCCCTCAAGCTCCTCCTTCGCACGTTCAAGCACCCACTCGCCCCATCTTCTCACATCCTCGGCGAGCCTCCTCCCATACTTTTGCGGATACTCAATCGTCGCCTTAAGGATGAGATATGCGACGGGGTTGTATTCCATGGCGTGTGCTTCGCAGCCGAGCCTGAGCGCCTCAAGCGGTATGGAGCCGCCGCCTGCGAAGGAGTCCAAAACCTTGGGCGGCGCATCGGGGTAGTGTTTGCGAATCATCGCACGAGCCTGCTCCAGAAGGTGCCTCCCCACAGGGTCGCTGTCGTTAACCTCCCACTTGCACAGGCTTGCGACGAACTTCTCAAAGCCTATCTCGTCCATGTCATCGGCCGAGACGAGGCTTGCAAAGACGGCGGCACGGCAGACCGTAAGCGGTCGCCGCGCCCACCAGACATGAAGCGTGGAGATATGCCCGTGCCTTATGGCTTTCTCACGTGCGCCTTCAGCGGAAAGCTCCTTCAAAGGCAAAGCATGCTCAATCAAGCGTTTTCTCATTCGGCTTCCCCCTCATTCTATGGAGTGCAACGAACTCGCTTCAGCGGTTCGTTGCTCTGCCCGTTTTACCCCATTGCCTTTTTGGCTTATTTGGCTCACTTTTGGCTCATTTTTGGCTCAATCAAGACATAGTGAATGCCCCGTTTGCCAACCCCTTCTGCGCGGAGAAGCTCCCTGGCAACCAAATCGGTCAAGTCTCGAGTAGCCGTGGCTTTACTGACCTGATTGAGTTGTTGATATTCACGGTTCGTTATCCTGCCTTTCTGCTTCACATAAAGCACCGCCTTGATCTGACGGTCGTTGAGACCAAGCGAGCGCAGGTATTCCTCGGTCAGGATGTCCTTTCGGAAAGTCAGCCAGAAGGCGCCCTGAGCATCCTCAAACTCTGGCTCGGGAAGCCCTGCCTTGGCGCATTCGTCCAGCATCTTCTGAATCCCTGTGCCCCATCGTTCAATCCATCCGACCCGGTTGGAGTCCCGATTACTGTTCCATCGTTGGCGATGCCGAGCCAGACCTCCCCTCCTTTCGTGTTGGCAAAGGCGCAAAGAGTGCGAATGACCTCTCCGCCGAAGGTGCGTCGGAACTCCACTTTTTCACCCTCGCCCCGCTGGAGGGCTTTTTTAAGCAGTTCCGGCAGTTCCACGTTCACACCCCCTCCTCCACCACGTATTCCACTACGCCGAAGACCTCACGGACGGTCAGGTTTCGTGCTGGGTTTTGGATACATTTGAGGCTTGGCTTGCTCAGGGCGTTTTCCACAACGTAAAGCCAGTATTCATCGCCGAGCCGCTGTGCCATCTGCCACTCGTGAGGTGTGATTTTGACGTTTCCCGTCGTAGCGAACGCTTTGACCTCTATGTGGCGGACTTCTTCTTCACCCTGCGAGAAGATGTCGTAACCCAGAAACTTCATTGAGACATCCACCGGCTCACGCCCGTGCTCACGCTCGTGTTGCATGGCGACCTGCATCCCTATCGCCTCAACCTCGGAGACGCCCTTAGCCTGAGCGGCGTCCGGGGGTTCACGGCAAATCAGCGCAACAGCTTCCAGCTCAGGTTCAAGCGTTGTGAGCGTCCGCTCAAGGTTCAGCGCCTCTATGCGTTCCTTTTTCCGGCGAATCAATCCCTTCAAATTCTCCTCCTCCTGCTGGATGACGAGCCGCATATCCTCACCTTTTTCAGCGCGGCGATGATACTCAAAGAGCTTTGCGTTGGACTGATTGATAAGGTGGTCAAAGGATTTCTCCAGCCACTCCTGCTTGATGCGTGCTTCTCGCTCCCGACGCCCCTGCGCCTCCTTTTGCAGATCGTCAATGAACGCAAATACCCATCGGCGGGCATCTTCTTCGCTTTTCTCAAGCGCATCAAGGAGGGTTTGAGGGGGACTTTTCCCATCGGGATAGGGTTTTGTCTCCCATAGCATGCGAAGGTCAACCTCCCGCACATCGCCTTCGTCCGCATCCCAAAGCAGCGCGAGCAGCCGTTCCAGGACGGGCGACCCGTGACCATCCCGTATTCCCGCTCGGAACACCCAGAGGATGCCCTCGGTTCTGGGGTGTAGCAGTATGGATTTGACCGGACGGGATTTGTTCAGGAAGTGCTCGCAAAGCGCTTCAAAGACCGGGTGCCCAGGCGCAAAGAACTCAACTCCTGCGTCCCTTGCCACCTTACGTTCAAAGGCGATGCGCACACCCCTTGAGAAGGATTCATGTGAAAGGTTGTGCTGGCGCATGAATGTGCGCGGCAGGCGTATGCGGAAGACGCCGTCCTTTTTCGGGTCAGGTTCGCACTCTCCACCGATGAGCGGGACGACGAGCCTTGTGAACCTCTCTATGTCCCATGGGACGAGGCGCTTTTTCAACGAGTCACGTTCGTTAGCGAGCACCGAGGAGAGGTCTATGTGATGCCCTGCAAGGGCGCTCTCCTCAAGCGCCCTGCGGTATTCCTCCAGGCGTTTCTCCACATCCACATCTATCATCCGCTCCAGCTCGCCCGTGTCCTCATGCAGTATAGCCTGCATGATGAGTTCCTCCAGGCGGATGCCCTCAAGGATATGCCCTATGACATCGTAGACGCTGTCTCCGAGCCGTTGGCGCATCCGCTCCAGCTTCTCAAGCAGCTTCTCCAAAACGTGCCCTTCACGTGTCTCGGAGTAGAGCATGTTGAAGATGAAGCAGTCGCGCTTTTGACCGTATCGGTGTATGCGCCCCATACGCTGCTCCAACTTGTTTGGATTCCACGGCAGGTCAAAGTTGACCATGAGGCGACAGAACTGGAGGTTGATGCCCTCGCCAGCAGCGTCGGTGCCGATTAAAACCTGCACGTGGTCTCGGAAGTAGCGTTCCTGCTCTATTCGCTCTTGAAGGCTCATCCCGCCATGGATGACGGCGACAGGGAAGCCCCACTCCCTCTCAAATTTGCGCTGTAGCGCAAGGAGCGTGTCCTTGAACTCGGTGAAAACGATGAGCTTCTCTTCGGGATGATGGCGGAGGCGTTCCTCCACGACCCTGCGCAGTTCATTCACTTTGGCTTCCTCGCCAGCCTTTTCCGCCTGCAGTGCGAGGTTGATGAGTTCGTCCAACTCCTCAATCTCCTCCCTCAGCTCATCGGGCGTCTGAGCCGCGGTCATCCCCTCAAGCTTCTCCTGAAAGCTCTCCCATTCCGCTGATGTTTGTTCCGCTAAATCCTGCCACGACTCATCGCCCAGCAGTGGAAGGGCTTCCTCCTCATCCAGTCGCCTCTCCCATTCCTCAAGGACGCCTTGAAGCTTTGCGCGGCGTCGGCGCAGTGATTCCCGGACGGCGAACAGGCTTGATGAAAGCCTCCTTTGAAGGACGGTCAACGCCAAAGCGACGTTTCTGCTCCTGCGGTCGCTCCTGCCCGAAACCACACGATACCACCTGCGCACATACGCTGTGACGGCGTCGTAAAGCCTCCCCTCGGATTCAGTGAGACGCACCGAAAGCGTCTTGACCTCTCGCTTTTTGAAAAGCGGTCTCCCCTCAAGGTCCGTCACCTGCTCCTTGGAGCGCCTAAGGACAAAGGGCAAGCCGGTGCTCATCCTTGCCTGTTTCAAATCCTCCGCACGGGCGAAAAGATGAGGCTGAAGGAGGTCAAGGAGAAGGAAGTAGGCTTCGTCATCCCCTTTGTGAGGCGTGGCTGTTAAGAAGAGGAGGTGGCTGCACCTGTCTGCCAGCGCCTCCCCCAACTGATACCGCTTCGTCTTGTAAACTTTGCTCCCGTAACGGGTTGCGGAGAACTTGTGCGCTTCATCCACGATAATCAGATCCCAATGGTGGCGCTTCAAAATATCGTGAACCCACTCCTGACGGGCGAAATCCATGGATGTGATGAGCTGCGGGTTGCGCGAGAAGAACTCATCCGTGAGTGAACCCTTAAGGACGCTCCTGTTAAGCAAGGTGAAATCCTCCCTGAACCAATCCCTCATCTCCCTGAGCCACTGGTCTTGAAGGTGTGCCGGGACGACGATTAAGACCCTGTTGACAAGCCCACGAGCCTTCAGCTCCTTCATCACCAGCCCCGCCATGATGGTCTTGCCGAGCCCAGGGTCATCTGCGAGAAGGAAGCGCACCTGAGGCTGGGGCAGGATATGGCGATAGACTGCATCAACCTGATGCGGGAGCAAGTCCACCTGAGTGACGCTGACGGCGTAATGCGGGTCAAAGGTGTATGCGAGGCGCATTCTCAGGGCATCGGCGAAAGATAAAAATTGATCACGGGGCAGGAACTCCATGCTGAACATCTCCCTGAGGGAGGGGAGCACCTCAATGCGCTTCTGTAATTCGTCCTGTGTGAAGACCAGAGTGACAGCCTGCTTTGTGTCCTCAAAGATGAGTCCCACGATGAACCGCTCACCTTGCCCCTCAAACCGATACACCTCGGCCGTCTTCCCCTCGGGAATCAAACGCACCCGCCTTCCAACATCAAGCTTTACCGATTCACACCGCTCATTCACCTTTCTTCACCACCTTTGCACCTGTGCGCTTCACGTGCATATTTTATCACGTTCGGGCGAGAACAGGGAAGGTCATGAATTAATCTACTTTTGACGCGGTTCCAATCGCGCTCCGCAAGTGTGAGCCAATCACCTGGAACGGTGGATTCATTTATTGCATTCATCATAAAGCACCTTACCCTTCCGGATAATCCCTCCCAGAAAAGGGTCGTTTGCCTTCAGAAGCTCTTCAAGCTCCTCAGGTGTCAGCACGATCACATCAACGGGAAACCCCTTGCAGAATGGTGAGATGATTTTGCGGGCATGGGCTAAACGTTTGAAAAACGGCTCATCGGTCCTGAGGTTCGGACCTGAGTTCGGAATCTGAATCACTATCGGGCCTTCGCTTCTCTAAAGGATTTGCTGGGTGAATGTCCCCTTGTTCTGGACAGGGAGTTCAGCCACGAGGATCTATTGCTCAACCTTAAGCAAGAAGGTATCAATTTCGTCATCCGCCTAAGTTCTACAATGATGAAGGCAGGGAAGTCCCTCTTATGCTCTCGCCGGGTGAGAAGGTGATCTATCGCCAGGTCCCTCCTATCCCCTTGAAGCCCTTCTTCACCTTCCCCGCATCGGAGGGGATCGCAAAGGCCAACAAAACGGTTAAAGCGATCACAGGGGACAAATACCTCATGGCTCTCCCTCCCGGTTGTTTTTTAAAGTCGCCCACGTTACAGGCATCTTGTCCACCGGTTCGACCTGCTCCCCTACGGAAAACTGAAAAACCCCCTCCCCTTCTACCCTCACCTCTTCAAACAGAATGTTCTTTGTGTTCAATCCAAGTCCTATCCTCCCCTTCTTTATCTTCACTTCCGGGTCCCCCATCCTCTGAAACAGCTCCCCGTTGACGTAAACCTTGAAGATATCGCCTTCGAGTAAGATCTTTATCGTATAGGTCTTCCCCGGGGAAAGCTTTATGGAAAGCCCTATTAGGTATTTGAAACTGTTGTTTACGAGCCTTCCGAACTCAAACCACCCTTTTCCGTGCATCCTGTAGATGTATCCGCTGACCTCATCGGGCATCCTGAAAAGGATCGCCGCCACGTCGCTGCCCTTTGTGTTCCTGGTAAATTTCACGTCAACCTCAAGCACGCCATCCCCCAGCTCCCAGGGAGATTGGAGCACGGTGTATACAAACCCCGGAGGGTTCGGGGGAGTTTCTGAAAGCCCATATATCCCCTCCTCCACGATCCATTTCCCGGAGAGCTCCTTCCACCCCTTCGAGTCGCCGTCCTCGAAGTCGTCCTTGAAGACCCCGCCCAGCGCATAGCTTGAGAGCACAAGCAAACCGATCGAAATCAAAGCCTTCCTGGAGATCACCATCCGAGCACCTTCGCTTTCCCCCAAGGGAGGAGGAACTTCCCTCCGGACTCAACCGATGTGAACTTCAAAATCCCTTCCCTCATGAGCCTTTTGAGCTCATCCTCCTTCAGGGCAAACCTTGCGATGAAAACCTCATCCAGAACTCCGCCCTGGAACCTGCCGTAATGGCTCATGAAATGGAGGAATCCATCGTATCTTTCCGTGGTTCTTGTTCTTTAAGAGGTCCTCGGCCACGTCGCCTTTGTCCGTGCCCGCTATCTCCTCCTTCGCCCATCCGCCTTGTATGACCCCTAACACAAATACTAAAAAACAGATCAACAGATACTTCATATGCTTTCATCTCCTTTTCCCTTTTACGCTTTGTTCAAGGAGCTTTGGGAGCAGGCTGCAACGGAGGTTGCAGCCTGCCTTTCAAGAGCTTATCTTGACTTCAACCTGCCCCAACTGGTCGCAAGTTTCCCTTTGGGGCTTGCAGCCGTTACGATTGAAACGAACGTGAGGTCGGCGAACACGGAGGGGTCCTTCCAGGAGGTGTCAGCGGTATCCTTCTTGCTCCATATCAGCTTGTGGTCCCTGCCTCCTCCATCGTCATCGTCGTTCATATGTGTGTTGAAGCCTATCACCAGGCCGTCCTTCGGGACTATCTCCCAGAACTTGTTCTTCAGGGGGATAGCTGCCTCAACCGCCCAGCCGTCAGCCGTCTTGACAACCGCCGCCTTAACTCCGAGCTGAGGCCCCTGTGCGGTTCCCACGCATCCCCCGAGCTTGGGGTTCTCGATATCTCCTCCGATGTTGTCAGCGCCTATGGTTATCTGGGAGTCATCGGGGCCGTAGGAGGTCTCCTCCCCGTGGCCTGCGTCAATGTAAACTTCGACGGAATCGTCCTTCCATACATCACACCCTGTATCCTCCCCACTCTGGATCTTGTCGTCCTTGACCTTGAAGGCGATATAAAGCCAGCTCTCATCGGCAACAACGGCGAAGGAATAGGAGGCATCGGCATCATCAGGGGCGGGAGCAGTTCCCATGTCGTGAGGAACTGTGTGCCAGGGGACAAAGGCGGGCCAGTCCGAGAAGTCCCCGTCGAGCTTGACCGTTATCGGGAAGATGCAGTTGTAGTTGGCGCCTAGCTCGCCCGGATCGACCTTTGAGAAAGCTGGAAAACCCAAGAGAAACATGACGGCCATCAACGCTATGCAAACCCTCATCTTTAACCCCCTGTCCTAATTATTCTCGTGAACGCTCATCACATCCCCATTATAGCACATCCGGTTTGCGGATGTCAACAGCTTAAAAGCAAAAGCAGAAATTCCCCATTATGTATCAGGAGAGGAGATCACGGGGCGATCTGCGGGAAGGAAAAAGGAACACACCCCCCTACAGGGCGTTTCCCTGTGCGTGCTTCCGAATCCGGCAGGCACGGGGCCTACTGCTACAGCGCCGGCGGAAAGCGTTGAAAACCCCTCCACTTTACGACTTTACGTTATCCTGTTGATAAGCTGATGTAGCTATGGTATAATTCATTAGGACGCTATCCTCGCCTTGTGTGCGATGCACAGGGCTGAAATCCATGAGGAGGTTGTCAATTGGGTGAGTTGCGTCAGTATGAGTTGATGTTCATCATAAGGCCCGATTTGAGCGAGGAGGAGATCAATCAAACCGTCAGCCAGGTTCAGACCTACATGGAATCCAACGGCTGTCTTGTGAAGCGGCTTGAACGATGGGGAATGAGAAGGCTTGCCTATGAGGTGAGGAAATTTCACGAGGGATATTACGTGTTGATGATATTTGACTCCGATCCTCAGTTCATCGAGCCGTTTAAACGATGGCTGGTTCTGAATGAGGCCGTCATAAGACATCTGGTCGTCAGATCCGATATCGACCCCGAAAAGCCAATCAGAGTTCCGCCTGAGGTCGTAGGCAGATATGAGGAAACCCACAGGGCTGAGCCGAGAACAGAAGTAACGACCAGAGAAGCGGAACCTGGTTCAAAGGAGAGGGAACAAGAGGAAAATTCGGAAGGAGAGTGAGAAAATGGCAGGTTACAACAAGGTTATCCTCCTTGGCAACCTGACGCGCGACCCTGATGTCAGGTATCTGCCGAGTGGAACGGCGGTGGCGAGCTTCGGCATAGCCATCAACCGGGTCTACAACGACAGACAGACCGGCGAGCAGAGGAAAGAGGTCTGTTTTGTAGATATCACCGCTTTCGGCAGAACCGCTGAAATATGCGGAGAGTATCTGCAAAAGGGGAGTCCCGTGCTCGTGGAGGGACGCCTCCGCTATAGCTCCTGGGAGACCGACGATGGCCAAAGGAGAAGCAAACTGGATGTCGTAGCTCAAAACGTCAGGCTTCTGCCGCGCGGGGTGGAAACCACTGCTGAGGGGATCCCCGCCGAGGAGGCAGGCGAGGAAGTACCGGCTGAGGATGATATACCGTTTTGAATCGAAGGGGTGTAGAACATGAGGTACGGTAGGAGGAGAAAAGTCTGTAGGCTTTGCTCCGAGAAGATAGAGTACGTTGATTACAAAGACGTGGACCTCCTTAGAACCTTTCTCTCAGAGAAGGGCAAGATAATCGGCAGGCGCGTTACAGGCACGTGTGCCAAACATCAGAGACAATTGACAAGGGCCATAAAGCGGGCTCGCTGTATCGCTCTCCTGCCATTCACGAAGAAATGAGCAGCCGTCCTCGAATATAAGTGGCCGTGGGTCGATCTTATCCCGCGGCCTTTCCACCTTAACTTTCGAGGGAAAACCTTGTGATGTGGAGGGAGTTATCGCATGGAAGTTATCCTCAAACAGGAGATACCCGGTTTGGGAAAGGCAGGCGATGTGGTGAAGGTCGCCGACGGATATGCCCGTAACTATCTCATCCCTAGGAAAATGGCCGTCCTGGCGACTGAAAAGGCGAAAAGGGCGCTCGAGAAGGAGATGAAGATGCGGACCTCGAAGAGGGAGAAGGAGGCGCTCGAGGCCCGCAGGTTAGCTGAAAAACTGTCCAACATCTCCTGCACCATCAGAGCCAGGGCGGGCGAAAACGATAGACTCTTCGGATCGGTAACGGCCGCCGATATAGCAAAAGCGCTCGAGGAACAGGAGATCCACGTGGATAGGAGAAACATCCTCCTTGAAGAGCCCTTAAAGGAACTAGGTGTTTTCTCCGTGCCGGTTAAACTCCATCAGGACGTCACCGCTGAGGTTAAGGTCTGGGTGATAAAAGAGGGGTAAGGTGATATCAGATGGAGGCCATAGGTCCGATCCCCGATAGGATAAAAGCCATATGTGACATAGAGGCTGAGGAGGCCGTCCTGGGCTCGATGCTTGAGGAGAGGGATTCCATCCCAAAGGTCATCTCCATCCTCGGGCACGATCCCAAGGTGTTCTACAAATCGGGTCATCAGGCCATCTACTCCGCCATCATGAAGCTGTTCGATAATAACGAGCCCGCCGATCCGATATCCGTTGCGGCGGAGCTTAAGAAACGAGATCAGATCAACCTGATCGGCGGCGCGATTTATCTGTGGGATCTCGTCCAGAGCGTGCCGACGGCGGCCAACGTCGAATACTACGCCAAGCTCGTCCGCGAGAAGGCGATTCGCAGAGAGCTGATAGCGACGAGCAGGGAGATAATCTCCCGGGCGCAGGATGTCGAGGTGGAGGTGGATCAGCTTCTGGATGAGGCCGAACAGAGGATATTCGATGTCAGCCATTCCAGAGAGCAGCGATCCTTCTCCATGCTGCGTCAGATCATCAAGGAAAGCGTCGAGCGTATCGAGGCGCTTTATCACAAAAAGGAACATATCATCGGCGTGCCGACGGGATTCTGGGAGTTCGATTATCTCACCTCCGGATTACAACCTTCAGAGCTGATAATAATCGCCGGCAGACCCTCTATGGGCAAAAGCGTCCTGGCGCATAACATCGCCCGGTATGTGGGCGTGGTGCTGAAAAAGCCGGTGGCCCTCTTCACCCTGGAGATGCCTAAGGAGGACGTCATCCTCAGGATGCTGGCGGCGGAGGCGAAGATCGATTTTCACAAGATCAGAACCGGATATATGACCGAGGAGGACTGGCTGACGATGACACAGGCAGCAGGCAGACTGGAGGTGGCTCCGATCTACATAGATGACACACCGGGGCTGAACATCCTCGAGCTTAAGGCGCTCACCAGGAGGCTCAAGGCGGAGCGCGAGGACCTATCCCTTGTGATAGTGGACTATCTGCAGCTCATGGTCTCCGGCAGAAGGGTTGAGAGCAGACAGCAGGAGATATCGGAGATATCCAGGTCGCTTAAGGAGCTCGCCAGGGAACTGAAGGTGCCGGTATTGGCCCTCTCCCAGCTCAATCGTGCCGTCGAAAACCGCGCCGATCATAGACCTCAGCTTTCAGACCTGAGAGAATCGGGTTGTCTTACAGGTGAAACGCTGATAGTATTGGAGGATGGACGGAATATTCCGATTAGCGAGTTGGAAGGTAAGGCGAATTTCAGAGTATTGGCCCTGAATCCTGAGACCTTAAAGCTGGAACCAATGCCTGTCAGTCGCGCGTTTTCAACCGGAGTTAAGCCTGTGTTCAAATTGAAAACACGGCTTGGCCGGGAGATCCGGGCAACAGGAAACCACCAATTCCTCACAATTCATGGTTGGAAGCGATTGGATGAATTACAAGTCGGCGATTATTTAGCGCTGCCGCGCTTGTTACCGGTTATACGAAAAGAACAAACTATGACTGATGCGGAATTAGCTCTACTTGGACATTTAATAGGAGATGGTTGTAAAAGCAGTGTGGCCGTATTAGCGGAAAGTGATATCTACTGGGATCGCATCGTCTCTATAGAATCGGACGGTGAGGAACGAGTTTATGATTTGACAGTTCCCGGACATCACAATTTCATTGCCAATAACATCATCGTTCATAACAGCTTGGAGCAGGACGCAGATCTGGTCGCCTTTATACACAGGGAGGACTACTACGACGAGAAGTTTCAGGATCAAGGGGATGCCGAGCTCATCATTAAAAAGCAGCGTAACGGCCCGTTGGGCGTCGTTAAGCTGAAATTTCTGAAACGTCAGATGAGGTTTATCTCCGGTCCCACCAGAAAAGCCATGCCGGGGGCTCTATGAGGATGATGAGCGGAGCTAAACGGTTAATACTGAATTTCCTCCTGGCGATCGGTCGGAAGACATCCGACATACTGATAGGTCTCGGATCGGTATCGAGGCTTCTCGCTTCCACCATTCGACATCTGTTCAAACCTCCTTTCGAATTCCCCCTTTTGATCGATCAGCTTCATAACGTCGGCGTGGGTTCCTTTTCGGTGGTGATCGTCACGGGGATAGTGACGGGCATGCTCGCCGCCGTGGGGGTCTATTATCAGATGCGCAGGTTCGCCGCCGAGGGGCTGATGGGTAGTTTCATAGCGCTGGCTGTGATAAAGGAGCTCGGACCGATATTGACGGCCATCGTCCTTTCGGGAAGGATCGGAGCGTCGATCACGGCCGAGCTCGGATCGATGAGGGTTACCGAACAGATAGATGCCATGGAGGCGATGGCGGTTAGCCCTGTCAAGTATCTCGTCGTCCCCAGGTTCATCGCCTGCACGATAATGTTACCGCTTCTGACCGTCTTCGCCAATCTCCTCGCCATAATCGGCGGGCTGGGTACGTCGGTATTCCTGTTCGGGATGAACTCCAGGTTTTTCCTCTCTCAGGCGGAGAGCGCCATCTACGTGAAAGATCTCCTGATAGGACTGCTGAAGTCAGCCTGCTTCGGGATGGTGATCGCTTTGATAGGATGTTACAAAGGCCTTTCCGTTAACCCGGCCGAGGGCGCTGAGGGAGTGGGCAACGCCACCACCGGATCGGCGGTCACCTCCTTCATGGTCGTCCTGATGGTCGATTTCGTCCTCGACCAGACGATACACGGCGTGGCAAGAGTAGGATAAAATGGGCAGACCGATCATCGAACTGAAGGACGTATATTTCTCGATAGACGGCAAACCCGTCATAGAGGGACTCTCCCTTCAGGTAAATGAGGGCGAGACGATAACTATCATGGGCCGAAGCGGATGCGGGAAGACCGTAACGCTGAAGCTGATATTGGGGCTGTATAAACCGGATTCGGGCGAGATATGGGTCGATGGTAGAGAGATCAGCCGTTTGAGCTTCGATCAACTGGCCGAGGTGAGAAAAAAAATCGGGGTGCTGTTTCAATCCTCAGCTCTTTTCGATTCGATGACTGTAGGTGAGAACGTGGGTTTCATGCTGTATCAGCATACAAAGCTGCCTCGAAGGGAGATCGAAAAGATCGTGGCTGAAAAGCTGGAGCTTGTTGGTCTGCCCGGAACCCAGGATCTCAAACCGGCTCAGCTCAGCGGCGGTATGCGTAAAAGGGTCGGGTTGGCGAGGGCGATAGCCATGAACCCGAAGATTATCCTATACGATGAGCCCACCACGGCGCTTGATCCGATGACCGTATCGGGTATCATCAGGATGATTAAGGAGTTACATGATAAACTGGGCGTCACCTCGGTGATCGTCACACATGATATCCCCAGCGCCTTCTTCCTCTCCACGAGGATCGCCGTGATGAACAAAGGGAAGATCATCGAGGTGGGCACGCCCCAACAGATTCAACAGAGCCAAAATCCGTTTGTAAAGGCTTTCCTGTCAGGAGAATCAGATGCGAAAGAAAACAGCCTCTGAGATAAAGGTCGGGCTATTGATAGCATTAAGCCTTGTCATATTGGTCCTGCTTTTGACAAACTCGGCGAACTGGAGAAGAGGCATAGGAGGTAAAATACTGAAAGTAAGGTTCGATTTTGTCAGTAACCTTCAGCTCGGTGCCCCTGTGCATATGTCCGGGGTTGAAATCGGGAGGGTTATAGACATAAAGCTGGTCGAGGAGGGGGTTGAGGTGACGATGCGGATAAAAAGCCCTCAGCCTATAAGGAAGGGATGCGTCGCCTCAATCGATTTCCTCGGCGTGGTCGGAGAGACCTATGTGGAGATCGAAAACGGCCCCTTAGGTAATCCGCCTCTTCCCGATAAGGCCGTTATAAGAGGGAGAAATCCCGTCAGCACCGCCACCGTCCTGAGCAAGGCCGAAAAGGCGGCCCTTACGGTCATGGATATGGCGCAGACCGCCCTCCAGGCCGTAAGGCGATCCAGATCTGACCTCCAGAGCAGCATCGTCGAGCTGACCGATAAGCTCGATAAAACGCTCTCACTGGTTAACGATACCCTCGCCTCGCTTCAGGAAACATCGGATGAGCTGAGAACACTGGCCTCGGAGAACAGGGGGAAACTGGCCAACATCACCTCCCAGGTGGATCGGATAACTCAAAAGGGACTTCAGGATTATGACGAGGTCCTGCCTCAGATGAAATCCCTGATCGCCGAAACGAGGAGGACGATCTCGACCACCTCAGATCAGCTCGAAGGTGCCATAGCTGCCGTAAGGGACGCGGCTCGCTCGCTTGAATCGACCGGACAAAAGCTGGACGAGAGGGTCAAGGAGATGCAGATGCAGTTGACTGGCTCCTCATCTGAGGTGAAGGGGAAGATGTTGAAAGAGCTCGATTCGATCCACCAAACTGTGGAGGATCTGAGGAAACTCAGCATCTCCATCAAGACTACCTCCGACGAGCTGACAGGGTTGCTGGAGAGGATAAAATCGGGGAAGGGTACGATCGGAGCTCTGGTTCGATCGGACGAGACGCTCCGTCGAGCCCATGACACCATGTCTCAGATCGAACGCGCTGCCCGGGATACCTCGGATGTCCTGCAAGCTCTCCGCTCAGAGGTCAACTCCACGGGCGGACTTATCCCCAGATGGGACGCCGGCATCCGATATGCCAGCGGCAGCAGCCTTATAAGTCAACTTGCGTTTCGTTTGGGGGATCTGAAGCTGGGGATAACCATGACGGGCGATCAAACGGGCTATGATCTCCAATATATCAGACCTTTTCACGTAGGGCCTTCACTTTTCGAAGCCCGAATCGGCGCTATAAGATCGAGAGCCGGTGCGGGATTTGACTGGTGGTGGCTCTCACGCAAGCTCGGCCTGACTCTTGATCTGAGCGATTCCGGTTCCAAAACACCGAGGATCGATACATATCTACGGCTCAGGCTGTTGAAGGGATGGTGCCTGAGTCTTGGCGGGGAGGACATAGCAGGGGAGAGGGAATTCAGCGCCGGGTTGGTGAGGGAAACAGGAGGTGAATAGATCGAGATGGCTAAGACCAGATCGCGGTATGTATGTCGTGAGTGCGGATACACCTCCTCCAAATGGCTCGGCAGATGTCCCGAATGCGGTACCTGGAACTCATTCGATGAGGAGATATCATCGGCTAAACCCTCCAGATACGGAGGGATGACCACATCAGGCGCCCCGCCCATCCCGCTTTCCCAGATAAAAGGGGGAGGAGGCGAGAGGATATCGACCGGAATAGGTGAGTTAGACAGGGTGTTGGGGGGAGGTCTGGTGCCGGGATCAGTGGTATTGATAGGGGGAGACCCCGGAATAGGAAAATCCACCCTTCTCCTGCAGGCATCTCACCGTATAAGCGAGTCATACGCGCCTTCCCTTTATGTGACAGGGGAGGAATCGCCGGCTCAGATCAAGATGCGGGCCGGGAGGTTGGGGATCGAATCGGACAAGCTCCACATCCTCTGTGAGACGGACGTGAACTCCATCAAGGAGCATATATTGAATATGCAGCCCTCCGCCGTGGTTATCGATTCCATCCAGACCGTCTATAAGCCCGAACTTGAATCCTCACCCGGCAGTGTGAGCCAGGTGAGGGAGAGCGCCGCGGAGTTTACAATGCTGGCCAAATCGCTCGGTCCTCCGACCTTCCTGGTGGGGCATGTCACCAAGGAGGGAGCCATAGCCGGACCTAAGTTGGTGGAGCATATGGTGGATACAGTTCTGTATTTCGAAGGCGACAGACAACATGCATATAGGATACTGCGCGCCACAAAGAACCGGTTCGGGTCAACCAATGAGATCGGCATTTTTGAGATGAAGACCGAGGGGTTGGTCGAGGTGGAAAATCCGTCAGAGGTGTTCCTAGGTGAAAGGTGCCATGAGATACCGGGAACGACCGTGGTCTCCGGTATCGAGGGCACGAGGCCCATCCTCTTTGAGCTTCAGGCTTTAGTCGTCCCATCCAACATGACGATCCCACGTCGGACAAGCACGGGGGTGGATCATAACAGGCTCTCCCTGCTTTTGGCCGTTTTGGAGAAACGGGTGGGGCTGAAGGTGGGGGGAATGGACGTCTTCGTCAACGTCACCGGCGGGATAAGGATCGACGAACCCGCTGTCGATCTGGGTCTTATCTGCGCTGTCGTATCCAGTATACGGGATATCCCCGTCGATCCCTGGACGGTGATAGTAGGCGAGGTGGGGCTCGGAGGCGAGGTGAGAGGCGTAAGCCAGGTGGAGAAAAGGATTAACGAGGCCGAAAAACTGGGGTTCAAAAAGGTCATTCTGCCCGAGGCTAACCTCAAATCGATCGGCTTCGAGACGAAAATTGAGCTTCTTCCCGTCAAGAACATCTATGAGACCCTTGGCCTCATCTTGACGGATAAACGGCGGATGTAGCATATGCGTATATCGTCTTATGCCTTGCTATCTGGAAGGCTATGATGCTCCCCCATGCGGCCGGAAAGCTGTAGTTCAAACCGAACATCTCCGTGACGATCACTGCTCCTGCTATCGGGACGTTCATCACAGAGGCAAACATCCCGGAGATACCTGCCGCCATGAAGGTGTAGAACGTGGGAGATCCCAGCTTCACCTCGGTTAAATCGGATATTATCAGGGATGTAAATATTCCCAGGAATATAGTCGGGCCTGTAAATCCGGCGCTTAACCCTGAGCCTATGGTGAACGATGTGGCCAGGATCTTCAGCAGTATGAGGGATAGAAACAGCAAAAACAAATGCTCTTCGAAAAGCTCGCTCCTGTGAAGCATGTGATACTCACCTCTAGACACGGAGGCGATCAGATCAGATCCTGTGCCTAATATATCCACGCTTACCAGTGAGAGTAACCCACAGATGCTCGCGCCGATTATAGTGCTTAAATTCAACCGATTTAGCCTCCTGAAAAACATCGATATCCTCTCGTAGATGGTTATGAAGAATATGCCCACAAAGCCGGCGAGGAGGGAGACCAGGAGGAGCCATCCGAAGTATCTGATATCCATGAAATGGGCCGGAGCTTTGATCGAATAAAAGGCTGGATATCCCAGCGATTTATTGATTATGAAGGAGAAGGAGCTGGCGAGTATGGCTGGGAACAGGTCCTTGTAACTTATATTCGCCCGTCCTAAGATTTCAACGGCGAATATCCCGCCACCGATCGGAGTATGCAGGATGGCTCCTATGGCTCCGCCTACCCCACAGATGGCGAATATTCTGTATTCCTCCTTCGAGAGCCCAAACCGACCGAGAAGTCCGGCGATAAAAGACATTATACCGGCGGACACGCGACTCATGGGACCCACAATCCCACCGCTGCCGAGGAAAGATAGGGTGAACAGAGCGGCGAGGTATTTGAACAGGGTTGCCATCGGGCTCAGAAAGCCGTACTTGTAATTCACCGCCCGAATGTATGAGGGTATTCCCTCTCCGCTGGCTTCCGGTTCAGCCATATAGAAGATATTCCCGACTATGATCCCTCCGATCACAGGCAGGATATATCTGGGGAGATTCCAGCTCACCACTAACTTTGAAAACTCCTGAAGCAGATAGGAGAAGGATCTGACCCCAAATGTAGCTGAGATACCGCCCAATAACGCTATGAGAACCCATTTTATCAGAAATAAGTAACTTTTTCTGGTCTCCTCATCGATAGATAGGAAACCCAACCTACCTTTCATATCTCCCTCCGAGCGCCTTCTCGAAAAATTATATCATGAAAGATCCTTATTGATAAGCCGGTGGGGGCTATGGTATAATTCAAAATGAAAGGGCTATTCCAGAAAACCACCTGCTGGGTTGGGATAGCCTCACAAAAAATCGATCGGCTTCGAGACGAAAATCAAACTCCTTCCCGTCAAGAGCATATACGAGACCTTAGGCCTTATACTGACGGATAGACCGTGATGTTTATACCACACCCTCTGCCGGTTCTCCCTTAAGGCCAGAATTGATAGAGGGTCGTGTTGCCCAACACGCTCGATATACTCCAAATGTTGCCCAGTATGAAATCCCCAAGAGCAAGGCCGAGGAAGAAGGGTATGGCCTTGCGATAGGATTTCAAACCTCCCTGCTTGAGTATCACCCACTTGAGCAACCAAGCCACGAACAAGGGACACCACAGGTTATACATCCCCCAACTGTTGGCCATGGCGTATCCCAAGGGATGAAGCGGGAACCAGAGGAACCTTGTCCTAGCCATCATCAACAGAACCGCCATGGCGAATCCGCCTCCCATGAAACCCATGGCCGGAATATCCGGATCCCTTGGATAACTCAACCACCCTTCAAGCTGTCTATATATCCCCCTGCCGAACCCTAATGCCCAGGGACCGTAATAACCCGTTTCGGCCCCATGCCTGTAATAATTGTCCAAAAGCAGCCAGAAGGTCAAAATCGCCCCCAACACCGTCGCATACATGATCGCGAAGGCTATCCTCCTTTGATTCAGGTTTATCCTCTCGCCGATCTTCATCGCCTCAAGCTCCTGTGGCATCGGGTGAGCCCTATACGCCCGATTGAAGAACATGTAGAGCGAGAAGCCCACCAGATTTTGTACCCCTAGCCTTCGCGTGCCGAAGATATCCACCATCATACTGTGCGGATCGATGTGATGTAGGTCATGAACCAGAAATCCCAGCTCAGCCCTCATCCTGGCTATGACCGTGCCCAGCAGATAGTATATGGCAAAAAAAATCGGTATCACCCATACCGACATGCCCATCCGGTATGAGAAGAGGAAGAGATATGAGAAACCAAGAGCGAACCCGATAGCCGCCATCCGATACGGCATGGGCTCCCGTGAGTCATCCATCCGATCAATCCCCAGGACATGTTTAGCCACAGATTTGAAATGGGATCTGCCGGTCCAGATAACGAAGAGCAATATGCCGATGTACGCCCCAAACCCCTGCTCATTGGCATAGGGAAATCGTGATATGCTCCGCCATCCCATCACACTCCCGATCACCAACTCCATCTTGTAAAGCCAGTAGAAGACCCAACAGGATAAAAGCAGATCCAGCGGTATCATGAAAGCTATGCCTATGGCGAAGGGATAGAAATCGATCCTCACGTCCCCCATAGCATTCCATGGCCTTTCGGTGAAGAGATATCCTATACTTCGACGCTTAACAGGGATGTAGGGCACGGAAGGGAAGATGGAATTTAACAGGTTGACGATGCTTATGAGGGCGGCGATCGAAAACCCAAGCCACATAAGTCCGTTTTTGAAAAAACCCGACCTCGGACTGGTCATCTCCAGCGGGAGCTGGATTATCGGATAGGTCAATCTCTCGCGCTCCGTCCACTGCCTTCTGAGAAAGGTGTTGATACATAGCATCGTAAACAGCAGGACTATGATGAAGGAGATCCACCAAGCAGCGGGGGTGAGCCAGGCCATGATATGTCGCCGGATGTAAAGCGAGGAGCTACCTCTATAGAAGCCCGAGAGAGCCCTCATATCATCCACGGTAAGCCACCTTGGGAGCTGTTTCAGAAAGAGATCACCCCATTCGTTCTCAGGGGAGGCAAACCAATAGGGATATCCTAGGATGGTCACCAATATCTCCATCATATCGTGCGAGCAGAGCGAGGAGACGATACAAAGGATCACGTATATGGTCAAAAGCTCGCCCTGCCCTAATGATAGCTTAGGGATGAACTTCCCCAGGATGAGCGAAAAACCCGTCAGGAAAAAGAGTATGAAGATCACATTTGAAAGGGGATGTATGAGGGTAGGGTGCGTGTATCTGATCACCTCAAGCTGGATTATCCAGTAAATGTTAAGCGGGATCAGCAGGGTTGCTATCAGGATCGACCTGAGGGTCACGCTTCTCTGATATCCCCACTCCCTTCCCTTCATCTCGATCACGTCCACGACCTCGTAGATAACGTCCGCCTGTCCTCTTGTTGTGCTTTCATACGTAAAACCGCTGGAGACATTCAGTTCTTCCCCTCTTGCCTCTATTTACTGACCACGTTCAGCTCGGGCACCAATATGGCCGGCGCTTTGAGCCATCCGTTAACCCACTCGCTTTCATCGCTCAGAATGATATCCTCCTTGAGGGCATCATACACGTTGCCGGCAAGCATCGTGTTTTTAACCCTGCCGATGATCTCGCCGTTTTCGATCTTATATCCCAGGGCGACGTTGACCGAAAACTCCCCGCTTATGGGATTGCCTTGTCCGAGCCCCATCACGCTTTCGACCATCAGCCCCTCCTTGATAGAGGAGATGAGCTCCTTGAGGGGTGTCCCGCCAGAGGAGATGACCCAGTTGTTGGGGGCGCATCCGTTGTTCCCCGTCGGCTTTCTCTTTGCCCTGGATGCGGTGTCCAGATCGTAGAGGAACCCCCTCAGCACGCCAGAATCGATCAATCTGGTTTCGCCTTTGCGTACCCCGTCGGAATCGTATCGGCTGCTTCCGGACATGTAATCGATCAAGGCGGTATCGGTGAGGGATAGGGAAGGGTTGAAAACCTGCCGGCCGAGCTTATCCGAAAGAGGTGAATCGCCCATCAGGACGTTCTTGCCGCTGAGCGCCAATCTCAAGGTCAGAAGCAACGTCCCTAACCCCGTGGGAGGAAACAAAACGGGATATCTACCCGAGGTGATCTTCACGTTGCGCTCGGCCAATTTGAACCGTTCGATCGCTCTACGTGCGATCTCGGCATGATCTATCTCCGCCTTCCGCCATCCGAAACCGTAGCCGGCGTAAAGTATGTCCTCGCCCCTGACGAGCTCCCCGTAGATCCCGATCCCATATCCGCTTGACACATCCCCATAGTCCAGTCCGCTTGTATTGGTCATGTGAAAATAGGAGATGGATTTCGACGCCCCTGCGTAGGCCGAGATATCGGGGTTGTACTCCTTCAACATGGAGATCATCTCCTGACACCACTCGACCATCTCCTTGGTGGTTATCCGCGTGACGGCCTCGTCAAATATCTTAACCTGAGGTGGAGGGGCGGGATTAGGGAAGATATAACTCACCTCCCGGCCGAATTTAGCCGAGGCTATAGCGTTGTCGATCAACGCGTCGATGTCCTGGGGAGAGGTAACGCTCGCAGTTCCCCTTCTGCCGTCCGCTATCACCTTCAGGGTCAGGTTCATGGTACAGGAGGATTTGATGGATTTGAGCTTATCGGCTTCGAAGTTCACGGGCGTGTTTTCATCGAAGCTCACTATGACATGGGCGCTCTGAACGTCGGAGGGAAGCTTTTCCAGTATCCGGTGGGCGATCTGAGCTAATTTCTCCTTCATCTTCTACCTCCTACCACCACGTTTTGTATCCTTATATGTGGGCTTCCCGTTCCGGTCGGCAATCCCTGTTGTTCGCCCTTGCCGCAGTGTCCGTGCGACCACTGGAGATCGTCGCCTATCATATCTATGTTCTCGAGCGTCTCGAAGAGGTTTCCCGTAAGCACCACATCCCTCACCAGCTCAGCGATTCTCCCATCACGGATCATATATCCGTATGCAGCGCTGAAGGTGAACATCTCCGTCATCGTCTCACCCCCGATCATATCCAGGGCATAGACCCCCAGCTTGACCTCTGAGATCATATCATCGAACTTCGCATCCCTGGGCTCGATATAGGTGTTGGTCATCCGGACGATCGGCTCGTGGGCATATCCCAACGCGCGTGCATTGCCGGTGATCGGCTCCTTCATCTTCGCCGCCGTCTCGCGCGAGTGTAACCTGCCGACCAAGACGCCCTCTTTGATCAGGAAGTTTTTACGGGTTTTAACGCCCTCATCGTCATATTTGCAGGAGCCGTATAACCCCGGGATGGACCCGTCGTCGGCTATCGATAGGGCTTCAGTTCCGAATCTCCTCCCGATCTTCAGAAGCTCCCTCATCCTGGGATTCTCATAAACGAAGTCCGCCTCGCTGAGATGTCCGAAGGCTTCATGAGCGAAGACCCCGGCAAGCTTGGGATTGAGGACGACGGTGTATATCCCGCCCTGAACGGGAGGGGCCGAAAGGAGCTTCACAGCCCGTTCGGCCGCGGCCTGAGCCCTCTCATGCTGATCCTCGACCGTCTCGAATCCATCGTGTGATGCCACGCTTTCAAACCCCCTCTGCACGTTGTCTCCATCCCGTGCGATAGCGGTCATGTAGATGTGTATCGAGGGTCTCTCATCTTCGATATAGGTTCCATCTGAATTGATGTACCAAACCTTTCTGAAGGAATCGCCGTATCGGACCGATGTTGTCTCGATCTTATCGTGGAAGGTGAGGATTATATCGTTGTATTCAGCCGCCAACTTCACCTTCTCCTCCAGAGGGACGGTTCTGAAATCGATCTTGGGCGGGCTGAGATCGGCCTTTATCACGTCCACAACCGGTTCAGCTGAGGCGAGCTGGCTTTTTTCTCTGCCGACGATGGCGGCATTCTCACACGCCACCTTGACGCTATCGGCGATCCGATCCGGATCGTTGAAAACCGCCATTCCCCATCCGCCCTTTATGAGCGCCCTCACTATCCCGCCTCTTACCTTGGAGGAGCTGATCGAATCGATCTCCTTGCCCCTGAACGAGACCGATACGGATTCCACCTCCTCGAATCTGATCTCGATGTAATCTGCCCTTGCCCGCTTAATCGCATCTTCAAGTCTATCCCTCAATCAGACACCTCCTTCCCTAGGGGTTTTCAACACTTTGATAAGGGTGAAATCCCCCCTCCCGGCCCCAGAGGCCGAAAAAGAATCAAACCTTGTCATCTTCTCATCCCTATCCTTCTACCTGAATCACCTCCTTCCTGGTGGTCTCTGTAATAGTATACTAAATCATATAATCATTGAAAAGCCCAGGAGTTTTCAACAGAAATTCCCCGTTATGTATCAGGAGAGGCGGTCACAGGGCGATCTGCGGGAAGGAAATAATGGAGAACACACTACCCTCTGCCGCCTCCTAACACCATGAGGCGATAAATTTCTCACCATGCCTCCTCATGCAGCCCCTATCCCACACCCCCTATCTTCCTCTCCATAGCTATGGGAGCTTGCCATACTCCTGATAGAAGGAGATCAGCAACTGAAAGGCCAAAAAGTCATATGTCCATTTCACCCCTCTGTAAAGGGGCCATAGATAGGGTTTGCATATCAAATTGAACATCTGCAACAGCGCCCAGCCTATGAACAGGATCAGCAGCAGCGCCTCAAAGCCGCTTCTATCATGCATGTATATGTGATCGCAATTGCTTTGCTGATTCAGTTGTCTTTATATGTGCCAACTCTCTCATCTGCATCCCGCTCAGCCTCTCATCGAAACACAGAACCCAGAAATCCTCCTCTGCTCCTTTCTTCCTCTTGGGATATTTCTCCTTGACATGTGCCACTTTCACAGGGTGATCTACTCCACATGCCCACACCTCATACTGGCATAGCCTCTCATCGTCGAACCCTTCTCGGTGCTCCACATCATCGAACATCTCATACTTCCTAAACAGACCCTCTGCATCCCTGATCACCTTCAGACTGCTCTCCTCTGTTCTTATCACCGGGCAACTGCCATGAGAGAGAATCTGATTTATCGTCTTCTTATCCACATACAGCCCGTCTAGCAAGATGTAATGTACAAATCCATCTCCATATCTTTGAAAGACTCTATCTATAACCTCTCTTGATGCGACCAGCTCTTTGCCCACATTCTCAGCAGGCTGGACGTCCACAAACAGATCTGCATCTCCCACAACCTGGAATGCTGAGCCGTAGAAGCCTCCAAACTGAGAGCCGTCTACCACTGCCACCCTCATCCGCTGCCCTTCCACCATCACCTTGTAAAGCCCTTCTTTCCTCGCCTTGAGATACAGCACTTTCAGATATCCTCTCAGCGGCTCCTTGTGGAAGGTGGGAAGCACCCTTGCGATGGTCGTGTCTGAGACGACCATCTTCCTCCCGGTCTTGAAGAAGTTCTTAACTTCAGCCATTCTCATCATCTGATCCAGCTTTAGCAGAGATCTCTGCTTGAAGGTGACCAGCATCAGTATTGCAGAAGTCGATGAATCCTGTTATTATTCTCCTGTTGATTTCCTCTCCCATTTTGTGT
>JAGGXZ010000141.1 GCA_021162805.1 Candidatus Poribacteria bacterium | reverse complement strand
TGTTCCCATCCGCATCACATATGAAGATGCCATGCTTGAGAGTTCTAGCATAAAGTAATCCTCTCTCCGACCAATCGATGCCCTCTCCTGCAGCGACAAGCTTTGAAGCTCCTGTCTTCAAATCCACAACATATATCTCACCTGCGTGAGTTGCTATCTTGCTCCCATCCGGCGACCAGCGGCAATTATTACTATCTAGAAAACCAGAAACTTTAACCTTACGGAGGTTCTTACCATCCGCATCGATTATATAGAGGCCATAATTATGCGTCCCCTTTGGCATAGCAGAGAAGGCGATTTTACTCCCATCAGGTGACCATCCGGGCTCTCCCCTTATATTGCCTATCATGTCCTGAGGGAGGAGAAGTCGGATGTTCTCACCTTTGTAGTCTGCTATATAGATGGCATGACCTCTTCCGGATCGGTCTGATACAAATGCTATCTTACTTCCGTCAGGTGACCACGTCGGGTAGAAGTCATGAGCCATGAAGTTTGTGAAATTACGTATGTTGTATATCTTCCCTTTTTCCGCATCCACATCCCCTATGTAGATATCAGTCCATCCGGTGACAGGATTAGGTCTTGAGAAAGCTATTTTCCCTTGAGCCAGAGCAAGAGAGGAACTTATCAGGAAGAGCAACAGGGTTTGTAACGTATAAAAGATCTTATATTTCCCTCTCATCATAGATTCATTTTCCGTTTTGTGCTGTAAAGGCCTTTTAGAGGGAGGGATAAACCCTCCCTCTATCATCTCACTTAAAGAACCAATAGGTGGGTTCGCCTACTTGATCTTGGATGAAAGGAGGACGATTCACCCCACTCCTCACAGCAACTCTGGTGTAAGCATCTAGCGTATGCCAACCGCGACCCAAGTCGGCAGCCGATCGGGTAATCGTATTTGAGTGGAAGAACGGATTAGAAGGGTCGTTGCCCGGTTTAACCTCGATGAACCAACCTTGATCTCTTAGTGTCTTCCCTGGATCACTATCCACTTGGTGTTTGAACTCGTAGTCTACGAAGACTGAAACGCCTCCACCATTCCACACATAAACCGAGTGGTTGCTTTTGGTAACATCTGAGCCTCGGTCGTAGGTTAGGCTATTGACCTCAACGTACCAGCTCACGTTGTTTTGGACGCCGCCATGACCTGCGGCATAAACGATGCTGACGACAAACACCAGCGACAGAAGGGTTGTCAGGATCAAAAACCCTATCGCCTCCTTGCTTCCCCTTATACCTCGCATTTGACCTACCTCCTTAGACCAGATTCAAAGCTTTGGACCCCGGACATTGAAAGCCCAACAACTCAGCATGAACCTTAAATGCCTCCACCCATCCCTGATCGCCCTCAGCTTCGATTTCCCACTTCATTCCTTTATTTTGATTAAACCCCATAAGGTATTAAACAGATTCGGGAGCTCAACAGCTGTATATCCTCCCCACCAATCAGGACGACCACCCTCAACCCCTGTGCTCTTTATCCTACCGGTTCTCAGATCAAGCAGGTAGAGAAGCTCCTTCCCTTTATCTTGTGAACCCGCAAAGATAATCCGGTCACCACCGGGTGACCAGGAGAGGGTATCCAAGTCAGTGAAACCCGGAAGTTGATATTTTCGAATCTCTTCCCCTTCAGGTGTTATCACCTTCAGATAAAAACCCTTATTGTCCTTGCTTTTGAAGGCGATCCACCCGTTTTTCGATAAGTCGAACATACCAGCAATTTCGCCGTTCTTCGTCACCTCCTTCACCTTCCATGTGTTCGTATCTATCACCCCGATTTTATGTTTCCGCAAAAGAAGACAAGCCATAAATTTACCGTCAGATGACCATTTAACAGAAGCTACCGAGTAGGGTGAGAACTTGAACATGGGTATTTCAAGTAGGATCTTCCCTGTATAGCTGTCTACTATAAAAAGCTTCTTTCTCCCCCTTTCGCCAATGAGCTCACCCTCTATGATCATCCTTTTCCCGTCGGATGACCAATCGAAGGATAAGCTGTCTATTTCCTTACTCAGAGGAAGAGGATTTTCCCCATTTGCTCCCATAATGAAGAGGTTGAAGAAGCCATCTCGGTTTGAGGAGAAGGCAATTCTCTTGCCGTCAGGTGACCATGATGGGTCAGAATCACAGGCAGGGTGATTTGTAATGTTTCGGATTTTTCTTATATCCCCTTCCGTATCTATATCCGCAACATATATATCACAATTTTTAACGAAGGCCAGCCTATCGGCCATAGCTTGATGAAAAATGGAAGATATGAGCAAGAGATGTATCCATACGATAAGGAACGATCTCACTTTCCATTCCTCATGTATTTAATAGGAGCTCAGCGAAACGCTGAGCTCTATCCTTACAGATTTTCTCTACCTTGTAAATTCAAGAGTTTCCTCAACGTATCCGTCATCAGGGTCGCTAGGATAATCTTTTAAGTCTATCTTTCTTCCTTTACTGTCGAAAATTTCAAGTTCAGTGTATGCGTCTAAATGGTATGTTTTCCCTACTTGTAGCCCGGTTACATCTAAAGATAGAGTCTTACTACGGTATAGCTCTCTTTCTGGATGCTCCTCCGATGGAACATTAACAGTGTTACCGTACCATGTCCAATATTGAGGTGTTTTTTCCCTTATACTATGCTCAAAACCGAAATCAACTTTTATCTTAGGATTGGGGTAGCCGTTTTCCTTACACCGGTTGTTATACACGTAGATGGAATGGTAGCTGTACGTCTTCTTCTCAAGGCTATTATAGTTCGTTGAGACGGAGACCGACCAACTTACTTCCTCTTTCCATCCTCCTTCAGAAGTGTATGCATAAACGATGCTGGCGATGAAGGTCAGCGACAGAAGGGTTGTGAGAATCACAAATCCCATCGCCTCCCTGCTTAACCTTATACCTCGCATTTGACCTACCTCCTTAGACCAGATTCAAAGCTTTGGACCCCGGACGCTGAAAGCCCAGCAGCCCAGCATGAACCTCAAATGCCTCCACCCATCCCTCACCGTCCTCAGCTTCGAACTCGATCCTTCTCCCCGCGGATAATACCTGATCGGTACCTCGCCTATCCTCATGCCCCTCTCCACTGCCGCTATCACCATCTCTGACGCAAACTCCATACCCTCACTCCTCAACCCCATCCTCTCATACGCATCCCTCCTGAAAGCACGCATGCCGCAGTGCGCATCAGATACTCCCGCTTTAAACAGCAGATTCAACACGCCAGTCAGAAACAGATTACCAACCTTGTGTGTCAATGACATAGCCCCCGGCAGTATCTCCCCCCTCAGCCTGCTGCCCAGCACAAGATCGTATTCCTCATCCAGCTTCCTTACGAACTTAGGTATCTCCCTGAAATCATACGTGTCGTCTGCATCACCCATCACGATGTATCTTCCTCTTGCAGCCTCTATCCCAGCCCTGCATGCGTTGCCGTAGCCTCTTTCGGGCTGATGAACAACTCTCGCTCCCAGAGACTCAGCTATCTTGATGGAGCCATCAGTGGAGCCGTTGTCAGCCACTATTATCTCCTCTTGAACCTTCATCTCCTTGACAGCCCTTTTGGCCTTCTCTATGCATCTTGCAAGCGTCCTGGCCTCGTTCAGGCACGGTATGACGACCGATACCAGCATCACCATCAACTCCCAGGAAGTCCGATGTCCAACGTCCAAAGCATCCTGCATCTTTATGTAGGCAACTTTCATGCCAGATCTGAAGCCGCTTTTCATAAGGGCTTTCCCCCTCCCAAGGGGTGCAACAAAGGTGCAACTTCATGAGTTTGTTGCACCCAGAAGCTTTAAAACTCTTGCAGCACCTTAATTCTTCAGAGGTGCAATAACGGATGCAACTTTATCCTTTGTTGCATCTCTACCACTTCTCCTTATCCAGGCCATATTTCTTAACTAACCTCTGTATCTGCTGTCGGTAAACCCCTAACATCCTTGCCGCCTCGCTCTTGTTACCTCCAGCCTTCCTCAAAGCTTCCCTCACCTCCTCCTCGCTCAAATGCCTACGCCTCCTCCTTACCGATAGCATCCCCCTAAGATCCCTCATCCCTATCCATCCTTCCTTCTTCTTAATCGCCAAGCTCTCCACCAGATTCTTCAACTCCCTCACATTCCCTTCCCACTTCCGCCTCTTCAGAACATCCATCACCTCCTCATCCACACCTAAAACACCAAACCCCTCTCTCCTATTGAGCTCCTCTATGAAATACTTCACCAAAAGTGGGATGTCTTCCACCCTCTCTCGAAGAGGAGGAATATGAATCTGCACCGATGCAAGGCGATAGTAGAGATCGCTACGGAATATGCCGCTTCTGATCGCATCCCTCACATCCCTGTTGCTTGTTGCTATCACCCTCACATCAACCTCTATCTCCCTGACATCACCCACTATTCTGATTCTCCCTCTCTCCACCGTCCGAAGCAGTGTGGCCTGGACGGAGAGAGGCGTCTCAGTGATCTCGTCCAGAACCAGCGTCCCTCTGTCGGCTGCCTGGAATAGACCCAGTCTATCCTCATATGCCCCCGTGAATGCCCCTCTCTTGTGGCCGAAGAGGATGCTTGCTGCAAGCTCCTCATTGATCTCCGCCATGTTCTGTATAAGCAGAGGACCACTTGAGCGTCGGCTCCGCCTGTGTATCTCAACTGCCACCAGCTCCTTGCCCACTCCCGTCTCGCTTGTTATATGTAGAGGTCAAAGATACTATCTTAGTGAAACCCTTCACCTTCTTCAGCAATTTTATTACTTCCTCTTTCTTCAGGAAGTAAGCCGATACAGCTTCAACCTCATGGAGCGAGTGTTTCCTAAAAAGCGATAGCGCTAATCCCTCCAGCATCGTTTGGGGATAAAGATCTAACATCAGAGGCCTCTCATTTATCTCAGTCACGTTGATCAACAACGAAAGCGGTTCAATCTCGCCCCTATATGTGTTCCACCTCTCCACGAAGCATATGTCGAAATCCGATTTATCCGTGCTCAACCGCTTCTCCTTGAGCTGTAGGAATAGATTCACCATCTCACCCCCCACCCTATCCCAACTGAAGTTCTCCGCGCGTTTTCTCGCCTTCAAGCCGAGATTTAAACGAGCGGTTTCGTCTTCAAGAAGCGGAATTATAGCCGCCTTCAAAGCCTCAGGATCAACGTAGCCAGCTATGCTTCCTATTTCATCTTCAAACGTCTGGGCTTCGACTATCACACCTCCATCTCCCACCACCTCAGGGAACCCGTCGAAGTTCGGCACCACGACCGGCGTCCCACAGGCCATAGCCTCCAGAACGGCCAGGCCAAACGTCTCCTCGCCAACCACCGATGCTGAACAGAGGATGTCGAAGGCGTTGAGAAAGATGGGAAGCTTATCCCTGCTCTGTCTGCCGGCGTAGATAAGGTTCCCCGGAAAATCACACAGGGCGTAGACGTTCAACATAGGAACCACCACGAGGAAGATCGCATCGGGGATCAATCTAGCAAGCCTTATGTACGTCCCTGCACCTTTCTCCGGTTGGAAACGCGATAAGAACCCAACCACCGGCCTCTCCAGGACGCGCTCGTCGCCTATTATCTTAGCGACTTCCCTCTTGGCCATCCCTTTATCCATGGGTTTGAAATGTTCCAGATCGACCCCACAGGGTATTCTGTAAAAGCAATCGGTGTCCAAGACAAAACGGGAATAGAACTCCTTCACCGATTTCGTCGGCACAACGAAAGCGTCAAACGGTCTCATGGCTGAGTACCACAACAGCACGTTGTTGACCATCTCACTGCCGTGTCCGCGCATAGCGTATATCGGTATAACCACAGGCGAGTCACTCCATCGAAAGATGGTCAGCAGCTCAAGATCATCCGGCGATCGGATGAGTATCCCATCATAATCCTCCTCGATCAGTGACAGCTTCGATGTCACCCGGTTCAGATCGAAATCTACTCCGTATATACCTTCGTCTATCTTATGGTTTCTATCTGATGCGATGAAGATATCAGCTCTTTTGGACATCGATTTGATGAGGTGATGATATGCTATGACCCCTCCTCCGGCGTGAAGGGAGATATCGGCGTGATACGTTCCTTTCTCAGGGATCAAAATTCTGGGACGCCCTTCCTTTCGAGAAGGTAACTTTTCTTCTCTTTCTGAGAGCTTTTTCAACCTGTTTAAGGCGGATAGTATATCTTCCCCACTGTATTCGGATGACAGCATATCGATTATCTCCCCGTCGGTGTGAGAGTTTTTAAGCTCCAACAAGGAAGCGGTGAGCCGATCCACAGGCATGAGCTGGTATCGATCCAGGTTTGCGATATAAGCGCTCTCGCCTCTTTTGACCAGATGAAGTTTCACCGCGACACCTCCCGTCTCAGCGACTTAAGCAGTGTCGTGATCTCGCGATCGGTATGATGCTCGGACAGAGTGAGAGCCAACCCTTCCTCGAGCTTTATCCCCGTGAAACCTGGCAGCTGAATCGCTCTTGTTTCAAGAGCGTTGTTCGCCTTGTTGTAATACCGGGCGAATAAGACCTGAAAGGGCGGGCGATGAGGTTCAAGCATGGTGGAATTGAGCTCCTTCAGCAGCTGAAGGGTCCGATCAGCTACTTTATCCCATCCCTGGTAGATCTCAGGCCTACCATCAGGTGATGATATCTCATCCCCGCGTTCCAAACATCTCCCGATTTCCCCATCTACGTCCTCAACCGGGAGATCGGAAGGGTCAAAGGGGTTACACTCCCATCTCACGAACCCTCCTATCTCGTCTATTGCCCTGAAATTCCCCTCTGGGCCGGCTATCACCAACTTAGTTCCGATCTCGATCGCCTCCCTCAAGAGAAAACTCTGCGCGCCGCAAACCACAGGGAAAAACATCACGTCGAGCGCCGATAAAGCTACCGACAGGGCATCCAGATCCTCGGCGTTCTGGAACCCGAACAGGGCCACGTTCGGAAGGTCTATCAGGTTATAAAACTCGAAGAAAGGATCGAATAACACGAAGCTCCATTCCCTCCTGCGCTCAGCTATCCTCACAATCGCCCTCCACACCTTTTCAGGGGGGCCTGCCGGGACCCATCCTATCAGTGGGGTCTTCGAAAACCGCTCTCTTTTCAGGGCTGCGGATATCTTCTTCTTAGCTTCATCTTTATCCATATCAATCCTTATAAAGTTTCTTCCGGGGGTGATAACCGTCCACCTCTTGTACCCCTCCCAGATAGATGAGATATGGAGCGGCACCCAGGGGGCATCGGTGATCAAGCGATCGGACTCCCTCAAGATGTTCAGATAAGCTCCAACCGCATTGAGAGCCCAAGCGCCGTTGAGCTCGCTGCTTTCAACCCATATCAGAACGGACGCCCTGGAGTGTCGGATGAAGAGCGGGACATACTGGTTGAAAGGAGAGAGGATCAAAACTCCGCTACATCCACCGGGAACGGACTTAAGCGGTGATAAAGCCCTATCGGCGGGAAGCTGGACGAAATGGATGCCTTCGGAGCTTGGAATTTCCCTCATACCCCCATCGGAGAGCGCCAGAAATAGCTCTGCTCTTTCGGAAAGAGATTTGAGCAGGTGGTAATGGTTCAATCTGGTTATTAAATCGCCCCATCTCCTCCTCGACGGACCGCCGTATAGGACGAATAACTTTAAACGTTCAGAAGGGGTTCCCCCCTGAGGTTCGATCCTCTCCCCGAAAAGCAGGCCCATGCCTAGATACCGGTCTAGAACTCTGAACGCTCGGAGTATCCGGGAGCGGCTGTAGCGTTTCAGCAGTTTCATAAATATCTCATCGGCGGTGTATCTCTGACACAACGGCAACATATCACAGATGATCTCATCCGCCGGCAGCACGAAGCCGGTATCGTAGTCTATGATATATCGGGAACCCTGATGTTCGATGATTTGATGATCATGTAATCTTCTCGGCAGCTTTATCATCCCTCAGATCCAATATCTCCAAAACATTTTTCCCTCTTCAGAGGCGTACCACTTTATGGTCCTCCATAACCCTTCCTCTATGGTAACCTTCGGCCTCCATCCGAGCTTGCGTATCCTCTCGCTCAGCAAATACTGCGTTTTGATCTCCCTCACGGGGAACCGGCGGGGTATGACTTTGATCCGAACGTTCGATCCCATCATCGAAGCTATCTTCTCCACAAGTTCCCTCGTGCTTAAAATGTTCCCTTCACCCGCCCCAACGTTATACGCTTTACCCTTTGTCTCCTCTATTCGCTCCGCCAGGAGCAGATATGCCTCCACTACATCGCTGATATAGGTATACTCGCGGATGTGATATTGGGATTCCTCGAAGATGGCGGGAGGTTCACCGTTGAGTATATGGGCGATCGTGCCCGGGATTATGCGTGACAGATTGGGATCAGCGGGCCCATATATGTTGG
>JAGGXZ010000140.1 GCA_021162805.1 Candidatus Poribacteria bacterium | reverse complement strand
ATTTTGGACAGCCTGGCGAATAAGCTGTTGGGATGGACATATCGGCCCGCCACGAGCATCTTTCTCACCTCCTTCCTGGTGGTCTTTGTGATAGTATACTAAATCATACAATCATTGAAAAGCCCTACCCTTCGATAATCTCCCATGGTATACCTCGCTTCAACTCGGAATTCCGCCTTAGTTTATCCCATCTCTATCCACGTGTCAATCGGGGCAAGTCAGGCCGCCAAGGAAGTCATTTGTCGTCATCTTGAATGACGGCGAAGCCGAATGATCCAATGACCGTTTTTAATCATTGGAAAGCCCCACACCCATCACTGGCGCTTGCCGTTTTTCCGATTTTATGTTATTATCTTGGTTAAACCTTCGCATAGCTAAAATTTTGTTTTGCTTTGCGAACGTTTGGGGTGTCCTCGATGGCCGGGTTGGCCGATATAGCCAGACAGGTTATGGACGTGTTCAACCGAATACAGGAGGCGATAAAAGCCCGATATGTGAGGCAGATCACACCCTATAAGCTCACCGTCACGCAGTTCAAAGCGTTACAGCATCTCCATTGGCACGAGGAGGGATTGAGCATAGGTGAGCTCAGCGGCCACCTCGGCCTTACAAGCAGCACCGTCTCCGGAATAGCGGACAGGCTCCAGAGGGATGGATGGATCGAACGAAAAAGGGACCCGAAGGATAGGAGACGGGTGACGGTGAAGCTGACCTCGAAGGGCAAGGAGTTATTCGAGCAGAAGCCCAGAAGCACGGAGGATTTCTGGAGGGAAACCATAGCCCGTCTCGATGAGGAGGAGAGGATAAGCCTGCTTAAGATCCTCTCCAGGCTTAGAAGGGTCATGGAGAACCCCGAATGGCCCTCATACGAGGAGACACATCCCTCCCCTGATGAGACGATGAGCGAGATACTGAGGGATATGATGAACTGGGAAACCTCCAGGGTCGGGATGTTGCTCTTCATAGCGAGGTTGGCGGACGAGGAAGGCAAGGGCGAGATAGCGGCCTACCTAAAGCAGATGTCGCATGAGGAGCTCAATCACGCCGTTAGGATATCGAAGTTCATAGGCGAGATGAGAACGCTTAGGGAAAGTCTGGAGGGGTTCCTGGAGGATGAGAGGAGATCTCATGTGATGAAGATGGATGCCGCCCAGTTCGCCGAGGAGAACGGAAAGAATGAAATAGCCGAGACGTTAAGGAAAATCGGGGAGGATGAAAGAAGACATCGCAGATGGATCTATGGCCTTCTGAATCGGATTCGAATCGCTGAAGATCAGAAGGCTTATGCCGAATAATTAAATGAAAGGGGATATCCGGAAGAAAACAGCTTCCTGCCGTCATTCCGGCGGAAGCTTATTTTTTTGGAGGCAGAGATGTTTGGAAGGAGAAAGGAGAAGAAGGCCTCTCCGACGGATGTGGCCCCGAAGCTAGGTCCGTCGGATCTGATAGAGGAGATGCCAGAGGAGGTCGAGGGGATCGTCCTCAAAAACACCTCGGGCGATATCCTGATAGCGGTGAGCACCGATATGTCGCTGTCAGGCGAGTATAAGCTCGGATGGTTTATCGCCACCGATAGGGAGTTGCTGGTCGTCGATCCCTCAAACGGCGGATATAAGATATCGAAGATCGAGGTGGCTGAGATCAAGGAGGTCAAGCTCCATAGCTTCTACGGGAACAACCTCCTAAAGGTCTACACGGAGAACAGGGGGATCGAGCTAGCCCGTTTTTCCAAAACCCTGAGCAACAAGTTCAGAAGCGTATCGGAGGCCATAAAGGCCCTTGTGGAGGAATCCCATAAAGGCAAGGTGGAATTTAAGCCGACAGTCGAATCGCCGGAGGGGAGATGTCCCAAATGCGGCGCGCCGATACCCAGATGGCTGGGAACTTGCCCGAACTGTCTCGAAAAGCGGAAGCTGATCTTCAGGCTTTTGAGTTACGCCAAACCCTACTGGCATGTCGTGGCCATCTCGCTGGTGCTCATGTTCATAGCGACAAGACTGGAGCTGATGCAGCCGCTCCTGACGAGATCGCTGATAGATGACATCCTGACGCCTGAGGATATACCGCCCGATCAGAAGATCAGCATGCTGATTAAACTGGGATTGGAGCTGGTAGGCATCCTGGTAGGCGCCAGTATACTCGGTGCTCTCAGAGGTTATATGATGGCCTGGGTAGGCGGGAAGGTCAGCCTTAACCTCAGAAACCAGATCTATGAACATCTCCAGAAATTGGGGATGAGCTTCTTCTCACAGAGGGATACTGGAAGCATCATGTCCAGGATAACCTTTGACGCAGGGAGACTCCAGGATTTCATCGTGCGCGCTCTGCCGGACATGATCCAAAGTATGGTAACTCTGGCTTTTATCTGTCAGATACTCTTCACGTTGAACTGGAAGCTGGCCGCTTTGACGTTGATACCCACTCCGCTGATGGCCTTCCTCACGATATATTTCGGTGAGAAGATGCATAAGGTGTGGCACTCAATATCTAAAAGCTGGAGCTCACTCAACTCGGTTCTAACTGATACCATACCCGGGATAAAGGTGGTTAAGGCGTTTGTCCAGGAGAACAGGGAGATAACGCGGTTCTCCAACCACAGCAGCAACCTGTTCAAGCGGGGCATGCGCGGCGCGAAACTCCAAAGCCTCTTCGGCCCGCTGATGGGTTTCTCGACCTTCCTAGGAAGCATCATAATCTGGTTCATAGGTGGAAGATGGGTGATAGGCGACGTTTTGACCCTGGGAACCTTCACGGCCTTCACCGGATATATGTGGAGGTTCTATGGGCCGGTGAGGATGCTCTGCTTCCTCAACCAACGCTTTCAGAGGGCCGCTGCATCTGCTGACAGGATATTTGAGATACTGGATACACCCCCTGAGATAAAACCCGCCGCCCCGACCATTTCGATACCGGAACTGGAGGGGAGAATCAGATTCGATCACGTCACCTTCATATACGATGGCGGCGACAAACCCGCCCTCGACGATATCAACTTCGAGGTCGAGCCTGGTGAGATGATCGGATTGGTGGGCCACAGCGGCGCTGGGAAAACCACCCTCGTCAGTCTCATCTGCAGGTTCTACGAGCCGACCAAAGGCGCCATATATATAGATGAGCATAACATACTCGACTTGGATCTCAAATCCCTTAGAAACCAGATAGGTATAGTCCTTCAGGACCCATACCTCTTCAACGGCACGATAGCTGAGAACATCGCCTATGGCGTTCCCAACGCGACGATGAAGGATATTATCGCCGCCGCCAAGGCTGCCAACGCTCATGACTTCATCATCCGTTTCCCCGACGGATACGATACGATCGTGGGGGAAAGAGGGAGCAGGCTCTCAATGGGCGAGAAGCAGAGGATCTCCATCGCGAGGGCGATCCTCAAAGATCCTAGGATATTGATCCTCGACGAGGCGACATCCTCGGTTGATACCGTCACCGAGTCGCAGATACAGGAGGCCCTGGATAGATTGGTTAGAGGGCGTACAACCTTCGCCATCGCCCATAGGCTTTCCACGCTCAAGAACGCCGATAGGATCTTCGTCCTCTCCAAAGGCAAGCTTATCGAGATGGGCACGCACGACGAACTGATCGCACGAAACGGCCATTTCGCCGAACTTGTCAAACGGCAGATGGAACTATCGAGGATAAGGGAGGTGTGAGGATGAGGACGGAGGACGTGAGATTGCTCGATCCAAAAAAGGTCAAGCTGTTCCGAAACGAGTTCAACGAGTTATCGCTCGAATACGAGGGGCGGAGATACGATAACATCTCGGTGCTGAAAGCCTTTCCCCTCTCCGCCAGCACCTATTACATCGCCCTGATAGACAGCGAGGACAAGGAGATCGGAATGATCGAGGAGATCCATCTGCTGCCCGATAAATCCAGAAGGGTGCTCGAGGAGGAACTGTCCAGAAGGTATGTGATCCCGAAGATAGTTAGGGTTCTGGAGGTGGACGAGATATTCGGGATGCCCATATGGAGGGTGGTCACGGATCGAGGTGAAAGGACGATCGAGTTGAAAAGCAGGCATGACGCGAAACTCCTTCCATCCGGTCGGGTGATAATAAGGGATATGGATGGGAACCGGTATGAGATACCGAACTTCTGGGAGATGGACCCCAGAAGCAGGGGGCTCATAGAGACGGAGCTATGAGCCCCCATGTTTCCTCGCATGTCGGATCAATGCCCTCTCATTTGCCTGCCTAATCTTCTTTAACTTTTAACCCTTCCCCGTCAATCTTCACCTCCAGCAGTTTGGCGTTTTCCTTCTCCCTCAGTATTCCCTCCCATTCCCGCTTAATCCGATCCACGTCTGATGGATCAGGGGAGAGCGCCCAGACGCATCCGCCTCCTCCTGCTCCTGCAGCGGCGAAACCTGCCCCTACGTTCTCCGCGACCTCCATCAGCCTGAGAGCCATCGGGGTAAGCCTTTCGGGAACCATCCCATATCTCAGCTTATTTTCCTCGGAGACCAGAGATGCCGCCTTCGCCCAGTCATGTTCCTTCAGCGCTTGGGCAAATTCGACCGCTATCTCGTTGATCCTGAACCAGATTTTGCGGGAGCTGCCGTCCAGAAAAGACCTCACCTGTCTTTCATTTACCTCGCTCGATATATGGCTTTTACCTAAGTAAGCGATGACGAGCCTTCTCTCCAGCTCCGGATAATCCTTTTCACTGAGGATCCTCTCACGTATGAAGGGGGCTCTTTCGGAGTTGGAGTTGTAGGTCCATCTCCAGCGGTTCACCCCTCCATAAACGGAGGCACACTGATCTTGCATCCCTGTGTAGCTGTATCTCAATCCGTCCTCTATGTTATGCGCCAGCTCCACTATCCTCTCTCTGCTCATCCTCTGTTTGCCTAAAAGCGCACACGCCTCGTCCAGAGCCGCTATGGCTGTGACCGCCAAGGTCCCCGAGCCGCCCAGACCGCTTTTAGGCGGGGACTCATATGAAAGCTCGACGCTTACACCGTGCACGCCGAAATGGGAGAGTATGGCGAATATAAGCCCGAAATGGGCATCAAACGGCACCTTATCGGTGGGAAATTTCTCCTCCTTGAACTTATCAGCCACTCTCACCCATCCGAACTCATAGGGTTTAAGCCGGATATGGGTTCTCATCTTCAACGCCAGATTCGTCGTGGTAGGTGAGAGATGAGCGTAGAGCAAGGCAAATGGCTTGAGATCCCAGGTTCCCCCCACATCCAGCCTACATGGTGCCGATGCCCTTACCTTCCTATCGGCCAATATCTCACCGAGATATATCATGGCAACCTCCTGTCTGCTAGGGTCTAGGGTCAAGGGACGAGGGTCTAAGATCTTTTGCTTCTCGTCTCTCGACCCTCGACCTCCTTATCACCTGCATCTGTCTCATCAGTCTATCGGCTTCCTCGAAAAAGGCCCTCAGATCTCCCTGTTCTCTGACCCAAGCGATGTAGTCCTCGAAGATCTCCTCCAATCCCTTATGGGGTTTCCAACCGAGTAAGCTCCTTATCTTCTCTATGCTCGAGACGCTGTGACGGTTGTCGCCGAACCTGTATTCGCCGGGGATCACCGGCTCGATCGCTTTATTGAGCTTGCGTGCCAAGAGTCTAGCATATTCGATCACCGTGGTGGCCCTGCCCCCTCCGACGTTAAACGCCTCATAGTTCGCCCTTTCATCCTCAAGCGCCATCATGTTCGCCCTCACCACATCATCCACATGGACGTAATCCCTCTGTTGTAAGCCGTCCTCGAATATGATGGGAGGTTTATCATTTAGCAGCCTCAACGTGAAGATCCTGCATATGCCGGAATACTGATTGTAGAGCGACTGTCTCGGCCCCTGTGTGATCGAATACCTCAGAGCCACAGTGGGTATGCCCAGGCGGTAGCCGAACCTCAGGGCCGTTATCTCCCCGCTGTATTTCGACAGCGCATACTGGTTATAGGGGTTAACGTGTTCCTCCCTGAGCGGCAGGTTTTTCATGATCCGACCGCACAGAGGACATCTAAGCTCCCACTCACCCCTATCCAATTGGTCACGAGATCTGGCGGGAGGCATCATAAATCCATGTTCGGGACATTCATATTGTCCCTCGCCGTAAACCGCCTGTGAGGAAGCGACGATTATCTTTTCCACCTCCAGCCCGTCCTCGGCGATCACCTCATATATCATCGCCGTCCCCACCACGTTTGTGCGGAAGAACTTACTGAAATCCGGCATGTAGTCCTGATAGGCCGCTTGATGGAAGACCACGTCCACCCCCTTAAGCGCCCTTCTCATCGTCTCCTTATCGGCGACATCCCCCTCGATGAACTCGACATCCTCGGGAATGTAGTCTGGCTTGCCTTTGGGATGAACTCGTCTTTCGAGGTTATCCAACACTCTGACGTCATAACCTCTCCTCAACAGCTCATCGACAATATGCGAGCCGATGAAACCCGCACCTCCTGTGACAAGCGCAAGCATTTTCACCTCCGTTATACGGCCGAGAGTCAAGGGACAAGAGTCTAAATATCAGTGTCCCTTGTCTCTCGACTAACAATTTCATCCACGGCATCCTTCAAACAGCTAACGATAAGGTCGGGAGCCACCTGATCATCAGCTCTCGCCTCCCGACTTACCAATATATTAACCCCTACTCCCGCCTCCTCGCCGGACTGGATATCGGTGATGGAATCTCCGATCAGATAGGATGAGGATAGATCTATTTTCAGCTCTTCGGCGGCTTTCAGGATCATCCCCGGCTTGGGTTTCCTGCAATTGCAGTTTTCATGTATATCATGTGGGCAGTAATAGATGGCGTCTATTCGTCCCCCGGACCGTTCTATCTCCTCGCTCATTCTCCGGTGGATCTCCTCCAGATCCTCCTCCGTATAAAGTCCTTTAGCTATTCCCCTCTGATTGGTCACGACCACCACGAGGAATCCCATATCGTTGAACGTCCTGATCACCTCGGCGACGTCCGGGAGGAAACGGAACTCCTCCCATCGGGTCACATATTGTCCCTCAGGCATCTTCTCGTTTATGACGCCGTCTCTGTCTAGAAAAATCGCCCGCCGCATGTTCGATTTTGGTCTAGAACCATCGCTATTTAGAGGGGTATCTCCTCATATTGAATATAACCTTGCTGCCGTCCCGCTCGATGAGGAATGGAAGTTCTCTGAGCTCACTGAGCTCTTCCCTGACGGTATCCTGTTTATGACGTGGCACGTATAGAAGGAGAAATCCACCTCCGCCTGCGCCTGAGATCTTCCCTCCAAGGGCTCCGGCAGCCAGCGCCCTCTCATAGAGCTCATCTATCTTCGGATCGGTTATTTTGCTCGCCAGCCTGCGTTTATACATCCAGTTGAGATGTAGAAGCTCACCTATGGCGTCGTATTCCCCTCTCAGAATCGCCTCGCGCATCGGGATAACCAGTTCCTTGATCTTTCGGAGATACTCGATGTTTTCCCCTTCCTTGGTCTTAGCCCTCTGTTCCGAGAGTATCTCCTCCGACTTACGCGTCTTACCGGTGTAGAACAACAGCAGGTTGGATCCGATCTTCCTGAGCTGAGTATCGGTCAGAGGCAGCCTTTCGACCTCGACCGATTCGTCGAGATTGAACTTGAAAAGCCTCATCCCGCCGTATGCGGCGATATACTGATCCTGTTTGCCTATCGGTTTACCACATAGCTCGATCTCGATCCTGCATGCCTCTCTTGCGAGCCGTTCGGCGGTCACCTGCTCGCCCTTGTACATATAGAGGGCATTGAGCAAACCGACCGTCACGCTGCTGGAGGAACCCAGCCCAGAGCCTTCGGATGGGATATCGGCGAGGGTGGTGATCTCGATCCCGCTCTCCACGCCGGTGATCCTCATAGCCTCTCTCACGAGCTCGTGTTGGATCTCATCCACCGAGTCGCGGATCTCCTTCTTCGAGTAGTTGATGTAGATCTTGTCGTCGAACCTCTCCTTGACTATGACGAAGATATATTTGTCGATGGTCATATTGAGAACCATTCCGGGTTCGATCGAATAAAACGCCCTGAGGTCCGTACCACCTCCTGCAAGTCCGATCCTCAGCGGCGTTTGAACGATAATCATATCTCACCTCCATGTCAGATCGGTCAAGGGTCGAGAGTCCAGGGTCTTATTTTCTTTTGACTCTTGTCCCCTGACTCTCGTCCCTCGACCCTCACATCCACATCTCATTCGCGATCCTGTAGCTCTCCGGGGTGCCGATATCGATCAACCTTCCCCGGATGAGCCGGCCCTTCATATTGCCGACGAGCTTTGGGAGCAGATCGTAGCCGATATCACAGGGGGTTTTGCGAGGTATATAGTCGAAGATCGAGCATCTAGCGACATATATGCCGGCATTGGCGAGGTTGGTCTTCGGATTTTGCGGCTTCTCCTCGAAACTCACAATCGTTCCCTTCTCATCCAGCTCGGCTATGCCGCATCTTCGGGGTTCATCGGCCTCGAATAGCCCCATCGTCAGCGGCATCTCATGTGACCGATGGAACTCGATAAGATCACTCAGATCGGCATCCGTAAGGTTATCGGCGTTACAGATGAGGAAATCCTCACCCGGATAGACAAAGGATCTATTAGCAAGTATCGTTCCAGCGCTTCCCAGAAGTTCCGGCTCATATACTGTGATGATTCTCATATTCCGCTTCCGCAGCTCATCCTCCTTGAGTTGCAGAAAATTTAACACCTTATCCGCAAGGTGGTGCAGATTAATTAATACCTCATCGATCCCATGTCTTTCAAGTAGATCAAACCAGTAGTCCAAAAGCGGGATCCCCCGAATCGGCACAAGGCATTTCGGAATCTTGTATGTTAAAGGTCTCAGCCTCGTTCCCTTCCCCGCTGCCAGCAGAAAGGCCTTCATGGATTGACCTCCGTTTCAGTTAACTCCTCTCCACGAGCTTCTTTCAAGCTTGAGGGCGAATCGTAGGCCGTTATCATCCCTCCCTTTTCGATGGCTGAGATTCCTCACATGGTAGATCCCCGTCATCAGGTCGATTCTCCAATTTAACTTGGGTGGGTTATAGCCGATATTGAGGCTGAGGTCATGTCGGATCTCCTCCGTTCCCGAGAGGAACTCCCATTCCTCCGATCCGCCTTTAGGATGGATATCATTCACATCGGTTTCGCCTTCGCGCGTCAGGAGATATCTGAGGCTACCTCGGATATGGGAGGAGAAATCGCCTTTCAGCTCCAATCCCAGCGAGTCGGCATCGTTTCCCATCGGATGGCCCATTACCCTCTCCATGTCGGTATATGCCAGCAATCCGCTTTCATGTGTGTAACACCACTGGTTGATGAAAGCATATTCCACCCGAACCTCCATATCCCTTAATCCGAAAGGATCGACCAGATACCCTCCCATGAGAATTCCATATTTGCTGTCCCAGTCCTTGAATCCCTCCAATCCCTTCTGGGGTTGAAAATCGTCCACCAAAACCTCCCCATAGATCTCCACACCTTTGAGGGGCCGGATCGAAAGATCCCCACCTATGATCAGATTATCGACTGAGCCGCCCTTGTTCTCCGCTCCGCTGCGGTTGCCGTATTCCGTCATCGGTTCGGAGACGAAGTATATGGTAACGGGATTGAGATAGCCGATCTCAAATCTGTCTGAATAGAGGATCAGTTCGTGTATCCCGATCCGCATCCATCCAAACGGCAGAACCTCGAGCCTATGACCTGAAAGCCTCTTATTGCCACGCCCGCTTTTAAGGATGGAGGTGAAGGAGACGAAATCGATCCTTCTCGTTCTCAGATTCAGCGCTATCATGTCCTTCGGGCCGGAGTTATACGATAGAACCAGAGAGCCGAATCTCCCCGGACCCCACCACATCCTATCTCTCCCTATCAACAGAGAGAGACTGGGGGTAATTCGCACGTTGAGATATGCCCTTATCGAGCTCACCTGCCATAGATCCCCTGTGGAGTAGATCCTCTCGCCGGGAAGCGGAGGATAGTTTTGATGATCCTTCAACATGCCGTATTTGAATCCGGTCATAAAGGAGATCCTATCCCCTATGGCGCCGAAGATGGCGGGTTTGGAGTAGATCGACAGGTAACCCCCTGATCCATCATCTCCCACCTCTATCCCCCCTGACGGATCGAAGCCGAACCTCTCGCCTTTGCCTCTAAAGGCGGGGATGGATTTGATCAACCTCTTCAGCTTTCCGATCTCCGCCGGGGAGAGGGATATCCTCCCGTTTTCAGCCCGTTCCCTAATTCGATTTAGAATTGCAAGAGCCTCATCTGTGCGGATGGGGATGGTGTTGGTGTGAAAGTCTAAAAGACCTCTGACGGAGAGCCTTTCTATGAAGTTGTATATCTCGCTGTCGGAGAGATCGAGGGATATGAGTGGGACGGAATCCGAAGCCCGATGTCCGGAGTTTAAGGAATTTTGAGTGTCAGCCATGGTAAAAGGCGCAAGCCAAAAGGTGAAAGATAAAAGACATAAAAGCGATATAAGTCTGAATTTCATAAGCACCTCGCTCGGCGGGATTGACAGGGCAAATTTTAACATTCATACAGGTCGGTAGTCAACCGCACGCTATCGTTCATGTATAATGTTACCGAAATCGGATGTAGGCTCAAAAGATAATGTTACCGAAAGGGAGAGGAGAGATGGAGGGGAAGATGAACT
>JAGGXZ010000139.1 GCA_021162805.1 Candidatus Poribacteria bacterium | reverse complement strand
TTTGAAAACGTCGGCATAGATAACCCTGCTGTCCTTGGGATCAACGGCTATGGTGATCGGCGGAGTTCGATACGGCCATATCTTCACCCAACTCCATCCCCCGTCATCGCTTTTGAAGAGTCCTTTAAACGTTCCGGCATAGATTATCCTCTCATCCTTCGGATCTATCGCTATGGAAATCACGGTGGGAGCCGGTCCTGGGCCGACTCGGATGTTCCGCCAGCTTTTCCCTTCATTCACCGTCTTGTACATCCCTTCGTTAAACACGCCGACGAACATCGTATGTGTCATGGGGTTCAGGGCTATACAATCGGTGTTCTTGTATAGCACCCTCTCCCACGAAGCGCATAAGGGGAAAGCAAACGCAAATAGAAGGAGAAAGCCCGCCACCTTTCGTCTGACCATCAACTTGATATGGCTTGAAACCATTTACCTTCACCTCCTTCCCTTTATCCTCCCCCATGTCACCAATCGCTTGCCTTCGATATCGACCGAATAGGGCTTCACGGGAGGAAGTTTACACCTCCAAGCCCCTTTCTCCGTGCCGATATAAAGATAATCCGGATCTAAAGGATGTATACCATAACATCTGATCGATTTGTCTCCTGGAAATTCATCGAGGAGCCTCCATTCCTCCCCTCCGTTTTCGCTGATGTAGATCTCCGTCGTGGCGTTTAACCCTCCAAGACATTTGCCCACCATGCCATATATCACGTTCGGATTGATCGGATTCACTAACACGTCTGTCCCTACGCCGGGAGGCAATTCCATACCTTTCTTCATCAACTTCCAGCTCTCCCCTCCGTTTGTGCTCTTGTATATCCCCTGCCAGGATGACCCATAGAGTATGTCGGGGTGAAATGGGTCGATGGAGATGCGGAATATACCCTTACCTATCTTCTTCCAGCTTGCCCCTCCATCCGTGCTCTTGTAAAGCTCGGGAGGTTCCAGCCCTATAACCCTTCTGACATAGAGGATACCGGATCGCCTCGGATCTACGAAGAGAAGCGGACCTTTCATTTTTATCTTGGGGGGTATGTTCATCTCCTTCCAGCTTCTACCTCCGTCTGTGCTCTTGTAGGGACCCGCATATATGATCCTGGGGTTTACCGCATCGAAATGAACGGAGAAGATGGAGGTCGTCCCGATCTCTTTGACAGGTGTCCAGCTCTCTCCGCCATCGATGCTCCTGTAAAGCCTCAGCTCGGTGCCGACGAACATCTGATCGGGATCATGTGGGTTTATGGCGATGGAGTATATCCACGCCAGTTGATGGATGCCGTTGTCGGTTCTCTTCCATGTTTCGCCTCTGTCCGTTGTCTTGTATATCCCGTAGTTGATGGTTCCGACGAAAATGATCGGTTTGGTGGGATGCATGGCCATACACTCGATGCGGTAATCGGCCATGATTTGTTTCCACTCCAGGGCTGAAGCGGGGGTTATGATAAAAGCGATAAGGAATAGTAGGCTCATCCATTTCATCAGCATCTTCCTAAGAGACATCAGCGATCGCGAAGGTCTATCACTATGGCTTCGGAGTCGGGAGGTTCCGCCTGTCCTGGCAGGGGGAACCAGTAATAGACCCTCCATTCCGCTCCGAGGGCAAGACCTGGCCCTAAAGCCTCTATCTCCTTCAAAATTCTAACCTTCTCTCTCCCAGGAATGTTAGGGTCCATCAATTTGCGGCACAACTCAGCGTGACGTTGAGATTCCTCCGGCGTGTAGGGGTGAGGGTTAGGATTCCACCTGGAGCCTATGATCAGGTATTTCTTCCCACGCTCCAATCGAAGCTTGTGATTACCAGCCATGATCGTCACAAACCGCCCGGAATCCCCCTCTGATTCCTCGCCGGATGTAGGTGGAGCGGAATTCCCCTCCTCCTGGAGTTCTCTCTGGGATTCCTCCGGCGACGCATCGCCTTCCCTACGGTGTAGATGTGAGATCGATTCAGCCTCACCTACCTGTGTCTCCTCGGAGACCGTCTGGGTTTCCCCATGTTCGGAAAAGGAGACAGATGGCATCTTCGCGTGGGACAATACGGCAGATCTATTTACCTTGGGAGCGTTGGCTTTATAATCGGATCCTACCCGGACAGCCTTAGCGGTCCTATCGTTCTCCCGTCTTGTCACATAACGCACGACGCCGAACCCGATGACGCTTAAGAGCGTAATGATCAGGAGAACAGATAGCTTTTTAGTCATGGGTATCCTCTTTTCCTCACCCATTTCGTCACAAGCGTTCTCATATCTCCTCGCTTCCCTGTTATTATTGGGCTGTCCGTGCAGCTCTCCATTCCTGCACTACCGAATCTCTTATAGATTTGTAGATATCTTCAAAATACGGAAACCACGACTCCGGAATCTGCCCGAAATGAGCTTTTACCCTCACCCAACTTTTGTAAGGTCTGTATAGTTCATCCAGCTCTTTCGTGATCCTGAACATCTCCTTGGCATCCTTCATCTCGACCGCCCTGTTCAACTCCTTCGTTAGCTCTTTGCCTCTCTCCTTAACATACTCAGGTATGGGCTTATTACCCCCTTTCCCGACATATTCCACCCAGATATATACCCCATCGGGATCCCCCTTAGGTTTCTCATAGATTATGGGAACATCTTCCGGTTTATACCATCCATGTGAGTGCATACGGGCGAGCTTGAACTTCTCCCAATCCGTCACGTTCCCGTTCTCATCAATGTATTTCCTCCAATCCGTCCCTACCTCCTCCTCGGCAGACGTCTCTCCCGTCTGTGAGCTTGAACCCTCGCTATATTGCCGCTCACCTTGAGGATATGTTAAATCGGATGTTGATGTCTCCGTCCTGACAAGACCTTGATGCTTAGCCTCCTTCCTTATCCCCCTGCCGACGGGGGTTGAAGATGTGCCCTCGCCCTCAACCCTTTTTATCCTTTCCACCCTCAGCTTCTGAGCTGCCGCTGTCGATTTGGCCTTCATCTGTTGTGTTTTGTGGTGTGTCCAGATCTGAAGGCCAATGAAAGAGGCAAGGGCGATGATTGCGAGGACGATCATTATCTTCGCCGATCTCTCCATCCTTAGAACCCTCCTAAGAGTATTTGAAGTCCTCCCCTCTGATGAATTATCCCCCACCGATTATCAGGGTAGGTTAGCGCAACAATCGTGCCAGTGATGAGCTCCGATTTAATGCGGCCTGCGGATGGGATAAGTGCCCCAAATCGTGCACCTGTACCCTAAAAGTGCCCCATTTCGTGCAGTTAAGTAGGATGAACTGGGAGATCTTCCTCTCTACCTCGGTAGAACCCTTCTGGTCATAGACCCAATACGCGGGGATATCATTCCGGTCTTGCATTTTTTATTATCTCCTCCCTCATCCACTCCGGATATTGGCTCCAATCAATCCATCCGGCGACGAACTTCAACACCGTTCCGTCGGGTTTTCTCACCTGCCTTATCAAAGCTCCGTCTTTTCTCCTATACCAGGTTATCACTGTGCCATCCTTAAGATAATGGCTGACCTCTGTAGTTCCGTAAGTGGCTCTGGCAGATGGTGAGGGACGCAGAGCTTGTTCGTTTATAGCCTCCAGCTCAGCCACTATCTCCTCCAGCCGCATCCTATCTTCCTCATCAACGTTCGGCAACTTTCTAAAATCCTCTATATTATCGACCTCATATTTTTGAAGTATCTCATACCCCTTCTTTTCCAATTCATCCATTCTCCTCTTCTCCTCCGGTGTCGGCTGGAATTCTCTAAGGTCCGCCTGATCTGAAACATCTATCGGGACACCTATCATGTCTAGATTCCACATGATTTTCCTGCCGCCTATCGTTATTTCAATCCCGTAGAACAACTTATCATATTCAGAGTAATCGTATTCCTTCCCTTCATCCCTGGGAGAGGGTATAGTCCCCTGTTCATCCAGCTTTTCTTTCAAGGCCTCTTCAATGGCCTTGGCCAATTCCTCATCGCCGGATACCTTCGCTCTTTCACTGGATCTCGCCTGTCTCCCGCCCTCCTGAGCCCTTTCAGAACGGGGAATCGGATTTGACTGAACTTTCAGAGATCCTTTAACCTCTTTGGATGTCGCCGGGAGGGGTTCTTCAGCTTGAACTGACATTCCCTGTTTTTCATCTGGAGGAGGGTTATATCCTATGTAGATTAAAAGGGATATGACGAAGAAAGTCACAGAGATTACAAGGAAAAAGCTATGAGTAGAGGTCCTATCTTGAATTTAATCCTCATCTGAATCACCTCCTCTAGTGAATGAGACCGCGAGTAAAAGGCTCAAAATTATCGCTGACACATGGATCACTTCCTATGGCGATCTAACAGGAAAATCCGTATGCTACTTTTGAGCCGGTTTTATGATCATCTTGATCGGTGTTCCTTTGGGCGGGATAAGGGCGGAGTTGACCTTATAGACCGTGTCGTCGGCACCGCCGGGCAGAGGGTTGTTTATCAGAGCGTCCGGATCGCGGTAGGTGGCGATGAAGCTCTTCGTCGCCTGTGCCCTCAGAATCCCCCCCATCACCCTCGATCCGGTGAAGACCCAATTTGTCTCCTGCATGGGCTTGCCGGTTGTAACGTCATAGACGAGTTTCTCCGCGCGAGCCGATTTTTTTACGCCGTTCTCCTCCCACTCCACGGTGATCTCGACCTCATCTCCTTTTGGCCTCCGCGGGTCGCCTCTCGTTCTGACGGCATCCCCGGGCTTAAGCCCCAACCTCAGAAGGGCTAAGTAAAGGTGAACCGGTTCGGCGTCCAGGACAAGCACGCTTTCATGAAGCTTCCCGTATCGACCGCAGGCCAGATACTCTATCACCCCGGCAATCTGATTCACCCTGCCGGGGATCTCTATCCTATTTCGATTGGTATCGAGGATCAGGCTCCCGAGCTTGTAAACCCCTTTGGAAATCCTCTTTATCTGTGAACTCACCTTTTGAGCTCTACCCGTGCCCTTGACCTCCATCTCCTGATAATCGATGTTGTTCCACTCGAAGAGCTCATCGAACTCGTTCTTGGGATCGAGCCTGACGAATATGCGGTGATATCCGGGCCTCTCTGCCTTCCAGTTTATGCTGGTCGAGACGAGCGACATCTCCCTTGGCAGGGTGAGCTGAACCAGCTCTATCAGCTTCCCGTTCACGCTCGGATCGCCGTCGTAGATACCGACCGGAATCCTTCCCTCGAACTGTTTTCCCCCTTTGCAGACGGTGATCTTGATGTTAACCGGCTTCCCCTCCTGGGCCACCTTCGGGTTGATCTCGATGCCCTCGGACGAGACGCTGAAATCGGGTTTGACGGGTTGTGGCAGGTATCTCAGCAGAAAGAGCACGGCGAAACAGGTGGTGGGGAAGTACTCCTGGCCTGCCATTCCCGGGGCTTCGACGTCGACCCATCTGCCGTCAGGCTTTTGACTTTGCACTATGAAGCTCGCCGCCTCCTCATACCAGTTATGTCCGGCTAAGGTCTCCTGTTTGGGCGGTATATCCATGGCCCTCATCAGCGAGAGCAGATAGTAATAATGCCATGAAAACGATCCTGGATTGCTTGTGACGGTGTAATGTCTTTCGAGCCATTTTATCCCCTTCTGGACGTGCTCGTCTGTGAAGGGCACGCCCGAGGCTTTCAGCGCCATAAGTCCCGTGGCGGTCATGCTTCCATATGGCCCTTCGGCGAATGGGCTCTGGATCAGGTTGTAGTTCCACCCACCGTTGTTATGCTGGGTGGTTTTAATCCATTTGACCGCCCTGAGCCACGTGCGCTTTGGAATTTTTATCTCCGGCCATTCTTTGGCCGCATATAGGGCATATATCACATACTGCATATGAGCGCCGTCAGCCACCGCCCCGTATCCCCATCCCCCATCATCCCTATCGGAAAATCCTTTCTCAGCGAGCAACTGTCTCGATGCCAAAAAGTCGACGGCGTGTTGGACCATGCTCAGGTATTTCCCTTTATCGCCGGTGGCAACCAGCGCTGGTATGAGCATAGCATATGAGTAGACGTCGTTCACCCTGCTCCAGTCATATTTGATCAGATAATCCAGTCCGCTTTTGACGGCCGGATCGTTCTCATCCAACCCGGCCGCCAACAGGGTCATGACGGCCAAGGCCGTAGCGCCAACGCCTCCGGAGACGGGGTCCCACGCCCTGCTCGGCCTCCTTTCGACCGGCAGCCCCAGAAGCGTTATCCTGTCATATTTACAGATCGGCATCACAATGGGATTTTCAGAACCGTCCAGAGGACATCTCCTGAAGAACTCCCCCTGTTGTGACTTGATCCATCTGACCCCTTTTCTGATCGCCTCATCGATCTGTCCCTTGGAGACGGGTTGGAAGTGGAAGGGTTTGACGTCTATCTCCAGGAAGGCCTGGTTGTTCGTCTCATCCGTTTCGGGTATGAGATTTTCGGGGTCAAGCTTGGCGTAGATCCTTTTGACGCCGTATCGGGCGCGCCATCTGGACCTTATCACCTTGCTCCTGCCCGCTCCCAGGCCGGTTATGGTGTTGAGCGTCTGTATTCTGAGCGAATCCTCATCCTCCGGCGGGCCTTCATAGAGCCATACCTCTATGTCCTCAGCCTGAGAGACCGGCTCGCCGCCGACGTTATGGACTGTGATCGTGATCTGAACGATCTCGCCCTCTCTGGGCGATGGGTTTGAAAGTGAGATGTCCTCCGGGCCGATAGCTATGTCCGTTATTGCGAAGGAGAGGGGAGACAGGAGATAGGAGACAAGAATTAATAAGGGCAACAAAAAACATACCCTCCTGTCTCCTGTCTCTTGCTTCCCTTCTCCTTTGACCCGATCCATCATTTCTTCTCCAGATAGGAAACTGTGACGAAGGATGGGTTTTTGAGTATCTGACGCGGTATCTGTATCTTAGGTGTGCCGTTGGCGTCGAACTTGAGCACCTGTCTGATGATCTGGTCTATCACCCAGATCCCGCCGTCGTTGGGATCGACCGTTACGAATGTGGGGAACATGATCCCTACGCTGCCGCACATCTGTTGAGAGATCTCCTGGATTATCTTGCCGCTGGGATCGACCTTGATGAGACGGCCGTTTTGCGTATCGGCTATCCAGGCGGTTCCATCTCTGGGATTGACGCTGACGGATGAGGGGAAGTTAAGGCCCTGCACCTTCGCCACGATCCTGCCGTTGGCGTCCAGCCTGACCACCTGATTGCCCTGGCTGTCGACCACCCAAGCGCTTCCGTCGGCTGGGTTCACCGCCACGCCCTTGGGCTCGGTGAATCCCTTGTCCACGACCAGAAGCTGGCTTCCATCCGGGGCGAGTTTCAGCACCCTGCCGGGCGGATTCCCGCTTTTCCCGGAATCGGTGACCCAACATGTGCCGTCCTTGGGGTTAACGGCGACATATGCCTCGATAACCCCGCCCATCCTGAAGAGCCTTTTGCCGCCGGCCGAATATTTGGCGACGCTGCTTTCCATACCAACCCATATCGATCCATCCCTGAGATCGATCGATATGCTCGACGGGGTTTTGACGCCCTCTATCATGGCGGCCTGCTTTTTGTCGGCGTCGAACTTTATTATGACCTGTGCGGCCGAGTCGGCGATCCACAGGCTCCAGTCCTTCGGGTTGACCGCTGCTACCACCGGCTGTTTGAAGCCGGATATCGCCTGTGGATCGATCTGATTGCTCGCCATTATCCTGATTATCTGTCCGGCACCCTGGTCCACGAGCCAGGCGTCGCCGATCTGATATTGCGCCCAGAGCGTGCTCGAAAGGGCGAGCATTAAACCTACTAGGATAAGGATATGGGTTTTCATCTCGATCTTCTCCTTCCTTTGCGTTTTGTAAGGGATTACCCGGCCAATCTGCTTCCAGCTCTTTCATCCTTTTCAAGCCTGATGACGTTCTCGGTGATCGAGTCGAAGGAGTCATCGTGGCTGATGATGAAGAGCTGGGAGAAATTCCTCACGGCGGAGGGTATCGCCCTTGCGAGGTTCAACCTCCTATCCTCATCGAGATTGACCGTCGGCTCATCGAATATGCCCAGTCGGGCGTCGGAGAGGAAGCTCAGAAGCGCCAATCTGATCGCCAGGGCGGCGCTCATCTGTTCCCCGCCCGATAGCTGCTTGAAGTTCCTCTCCCTCTCATCCCTCCCCGTCCTGTCGACCAGGGTTATCTCGAAGCTATCATCCCATCTGAGGGTAACCGGCTCACCGGAGATCTCCCTGTAAAGTCTTGAAGCCTCCAGGGCGATGCTCTCCCTGTATTTGGAGGCGATTCTGTCGCCAGCCATGTTAAGCACCCTGTTCCTGAGAAAGCTCAACAGCTCGAGCGCCCTTTCGCTCCCCTCCCTTTGATGGGATGCCTCCTCGATCTGTCTCTTTATCTCCTCCATCTCCTCGATCTGCCCCTCAAGTCTCTCCCTCTCACGCCTCAATCCCCTCACCCTTTCCCTGACGGCGGCCAGGTCTCCGCTCAGTTTGTTCACCTCGTCTTGAAGCCTTGAGAGCAGATCAGGATCGAATTTCGACCTGAGGCTTTCAAGCCTGACGTTGAGAAGCTCGTGATCCTGTTCGAGCTCGCCCAGCTCGAACTCCTTGCTCGCCAATGCTCTTCTGAGCTCGTCGATCTGACGGGCCGTCCGCTCGTTACGGATATACCGTTCATGTCCCTCGCGCACCCGCTCGCGCTCATCCCTGAGCCTGGAGATCTCCTCTTCCAGACCTTCAAACTCTCTCAGCTTCTCCGAGAGACGTTCATAATCCCGCTCCTTGGCTCGTATCTCCTCATTTAGGGATTCGATCTCGGCCCGTGTCTTCTCCAGTTTATCGTGCTGTGATCTGACCTGTCTCAGCCTTTTGAGCCTGGAGTTCCTATCGGCCTTCAGCGCCGAAAGGTGATTGCTCGTCTTCTCCCGATCCTTCCTGATCTCCTTTAATGCGTCTTCCACCTCCCGGCCGACCGATCGGATGATACCGTCCATTTGTGCCGCCAGATCATCCGGCCTTTCGATCTGCGCCCGCGGGTATTCGATCTCCGCTCTTATCCCTACGGCGGCGAGTTTATCCCTCAGATCGGCCAGCTCTCCGTTGATGTGGGATATCGGGATGGAGGAGATCCGTCGATTCAGCCTTTCGGAGATCTCCTTCAGCTCATCCTCAACCTTCCCCAATCTATCCCTATCCCCTTCGAGTTTCATCAGCTCCTGGCGTAGGGTCTTTAGCCTTTGAACCTCCGCCTCCAGCGGCTCCATCTCCGCCTTACATTTTGATATATCCGCCTTGATGGATTCGATCTGGTTTTGGAAGAAGGCCTTGAGATCGCCGCCCTCGATGGCCGGGCAGGGGATGGAGAGCAGGGGACATCTGCCGCCCTTCGCCAGCCGAGCGTTTTTGCGGGCGGCCTTCAATCTCTCCTGAAGCGCCGCTAGCTCCGACCGTTTCAGGTTCAGCTCCTCCTCGATCCTCTCGCCCCGAGCTACCTCATTCTTCAGTTCGTCAAAGCGGCTCACCCTTTCCCTCAGGCTTTCCCTCTCCCCTTTCAGCTCCTCGATCCTCTCCCTCATCTGAGAGACGCTCTGTGATATGCGGTCGAGTTCCCTCTCAGTTTCCCGGAGCTCATTCAGCTTCGCCTCTATCTCGTCGAACCGCTTTATCCGCTCATCGATCTCCTCCAACTTCCGCGAGGCCTCTACCATCTGCGACTCGATTCCCTCGATCTCCTGAGAGAGCGTCTCGATCTCCGCCTCAAGCCGTTGGCTCTCCTCCGAGTAGAACCTCGCAAGCTCGTTTGACTTCGCCCTGAGGGTCGATACGGTATTTTGTAGCCTCTGTGCCTCCTTTTGGAGCGAATCCCTCTCCTTCCGTTGTTCCTCGATCCTCTCAAGCTCCGATTCTATCTGGAGATATCGTTTATGCTCCGGTTCGGTGAGCTTCAGCACCTCGGCGGCCTTCTTGGCCTCTGTGATCTTATCCTCTATCCCCTTCCTCTCAGCCTTCGTCCTCTCGATTCTCTTCTCCAGCCTCGCCATCTCCTCCTCTCGGGACTTTATCTCCTCCTGCAGCTCCTGCTGTATCTCCAACAGTTTTTTCCTTTCAGCTAAGAGGGAGCTTAAGCGCCCCTCGCTCTCCTCGACCGATCTGAGCTCAGATCTGACCTCCTCCAGTTCCTCTTTCATCCCCTCATATCCCTGGCATCTTTCGGAGAGGATCTTGATCCTCTCTGAAAGCAGCTCGATTTCGGATCTGATGAGGCTTTCCGCCTCCCTCGTCCTTTCGAAGGCCTCTCTGTAGCTTTCCAGGTTGAGTATGGAGTTGAAGTATCTCTCCCGCTCTTTGGGTGTGGCGAGGAAGGGGGCGACGAAGGTTCCCTGTCTGACGCCTATGACCGTTTTGAAAAGGCTTTCAGGCTCGACGCCGGACGACAGCCCCAGGTTTTCCCTCAGCCAGTCCTTGACGTCCGTCTCGCCGCTCTCCAGCTCCATCCCCGTCTCCTCGTCGAGTATCAGCCAGGCTTGACCGCTTCGGGAGGTGAACCGTCGTATCACGCGGTATTCCCTTTCATCGTTGGCCTCGATCCATATCTCTATCTCGCCGCGTCGTTGGCCGTGCCGTATGAAATCGCTGAACCTATATTCGGGTTTACATCCGAAGAGGGCGTAACCTATGCTTTCGACGATGGTGCTCTTCCCGGAGCCGTTGGGACCGGAGATAAAGTTGACGCCCTCATGGAATGAGATCGTCTGGTCGAGGTAGCTTTTGACGTTTTTTAGCCTGATCCTTTTGATCTTCATCGAACGATTCCCATCTGCGCGGCGATTCTTCTGAGACGACGTACTCGCTCCTCGGTCGGTGGATGGGTTCTGAACAGCCCTGACAACCCGCCTTTAAGCGGATTGACGATGAACATGTGAGCCGTCGCTTCATTTGCCTTAAGCGGATAGTATCGGGCGCCTTGTTCGATCTTCACAAGGGCGCTTGCCAGAGCAAGCGGCTTACCCGACAGCTTTGCGCTTCCCTCATCGGCGGCATATTCGCGGGACCTGGATATCGCCAACTGGATCAACATCGCCGCTATCGGCGCGACGATCACCATGAAGAGCAGAACCAGGATGTTTGCGCCACCTCCCTCATCGTCATCCCTGCCGCCGAAACCTCCGAAGATGGCCGCCCATCTCGCCCAATGGGCGAGCATCATGATCGCACCGGCGAGCGTGGCGGCTATGGTCGCTATCAGGATATCCCTGTGTCTTATATGCGACAGCTCATGTGCCAAAACGGCCTCCAGCTCATCGTCGTCCAGCATGTGAAGTATGCCCTCTGTCGCCGCCACGGCGGCATGTCTCGGGCTTCTCCCCGTGGCAAATGCGTTGGGGGAGTCTGTCGGAATGACATACACGCGCGGCATCGGCATGCCGGAACGGGCTGCCAGCCGCTCAACTATCCTGTAGAGCCTGTGACTCGGCCCTACCTCCCTGGCCCTGTACATGGCAAGCACGATCTTATCGCTGAGCCAATAGGAGAAGAAGTTCATCCCTCCGGCGAAGATCAGGGCGATTATCGCCCCGTCCCTGCCGCCCAGCATGCCTCCGATGAACATCAACAGAAGCGTAAGCGCTATCATTAAAAACGCCGTCCTGGCGGTGTTCATCCTTCATCCCTCCCTATCTCGGCATGAATTTCAAGATTATCCCGTTATCCCCCGTTATCCAGCCGTGTTTGGGATCGGTGAAGTATATCGAGTTGAGGTTATACCTCGTGCCGCTGAACCTCTTGCTCCAATTTCTCCCTCCGTTTCTTGTAGCAAGTATCGTGCCTTCTCCGCCCACGACCCATCCGACGCGGCTGTTCAGGAAGAAGACATCGCTGAGTGAGTTTTTCACCCCGGAGTATTGTTTAACCCAGTTCCTACCCCCATCGGAGGTATGGATAATGGTTCCGCCGACACCAACGACCCACCCCTCTTTTCTGTTTACAAAGTGCACGCCCAGAAACCACACATCGAAATTCCCCTGTCTGATCCAGGTCTTACCGCCATCCTCGGTGTGCAGTATCACACCGCCATCGCCTACAACCCAGCCGTAGTTCCTGTCGATGAAGTATACATCCATCAGATCCCTATCGACGCCGCTCTTCTGCTTCATCCACGTTTCACCTCCGTTCTCCGTGTGGAGGATCTCACCGGCGTTTCCGACTACCCAGCCGAAGCTCCTATCGACGAAATAGACGCCTAAAAGTGCCTGCTTGGTTCCGCTTTTCTGCAGCTTCCACGTTTTCCCGCCGTCGGTGGTATGGACGATGGTTCCCCATTCCGCCACGCCCCAGCCGTTCTTCTCGTCGACGAAATACACATCCCCGAAGCATTCGCCCGTGGAGCTATCCTGAGGATACCAGGTCCTTCCGCCGTCATCCGTGAAGAGCACCTCACCCCTATCGCCCACGGCCCAGCCGATCTTCCCGTTTATGAAGCAGACCCCTGAGAGCAGATAGGCCTGTCTCGACTGAAACTCCCAGCTCTTCCCGCCGTCGGATGTATGCATTATGGTTCCGAACTCCCCCACCGCCCATCCTTCGAGCGGATTGACGAAGCGGATTCCCTGGAGCACCACGTTTCCTCCAGGGGTTTGAATCGGCCCGCCTGCCTGATGTTTCCACGTTTTTCCGCCGTCATCGGTATGCAGGATCGTCCCCATATCACCGGCGATCCACCCGTGCTCTCGATCGGTAAAGCTCAGGTCATAAAGCATGAAGGTATGGAGCAGCTCCTCACCCGGTTTGCGGACGTGGCCGTACACCTTGACGTGTTTCTCATTTGTCCCCTTAGTCGGATACAACCATGTTTTTCCGCCATCGGTGGTGTGAAGGATCGTCCTGTAGTTTCCTATGACCCATCCCTCATTCGAGGTGACGAACAACACTCGCCTTAGCTCGTACTCCACGCCGCTTTTCTGCCTCGACCATGTCTTACCGCCGTCAGCGGTATGAAGGATCACCCCCTGCCAGCCGACAGCCCATCCCAGCTTCTCGTCCCAGAAGAAAACCCCTCGCAGGGATTCCCTCTTGATCCCCTCTCCGATCCGCTTCCAGCTCTTACCGCCGTCTTCCGTCTTAAGAAGCGTTCCCCAATCCCCTACCGCCCATCCGATATCATGTGAGACGAAGAAGATGTCATAGAGGTTATTCTGGGTGTGAGCCTGTTGTTTTGACCATGTCTCGCCGCCGTCGGAGGTATGCAGTATCGTTCCGAAATCACCGACCGCCCATCCGGTTTCCCCGTCCACGAAGAAGAGCCTGTGGAGCGGATTTAAGGTTCCACTTCTCTGCTGAACCCATGTTCTGCCGCCATCAGTGGTATGGGCGATAACGCTTTCGGAATTGCCCGCTAACGCCGGTCCAACAGCCCATCCGGTTTTATCGTCCACGAAGAAGACCGACTCGAAATGCGTCTCCCAATCCGCCCGACGGATTATCTGCCAGTATCCCCTTCCGACATCCCCACCGCATCCGATCAAGATGAGAACAGGGATGACCAGGATCAACGGCAAAACCGGCCTGAATTTCAATTTCTCCTCCTCTTTAGGATGAAATCCGGCGAAATTATATCACCGGCTCGGTGAAAATTCAACCCGGCCCCCTTCGGGAGGGTTCCTCGCCTCTTTCAGCGGGACAACTTCAGAATGATCGGACTCCATGGGTCTAATCGCATCTCCACCCTGTCGGTTATCCCCAGATCCTTTCCATTCCTCACCTCCTCCACGCGGGCTCGGCGCGGGAGGATAACCTGTATCTGAACGTTCGCCTCAAGCTCAGAGTTATCGGGATATCCCACATCTCGAAGCGAATCGACATCGAACTCGGGGTTTCGCATCAGAGCGATGTAATACGAATCCTCACTCCGATACCGCCATATTTCAACACATGGTACCGGTTGTCCGGTCGTCGCATCGAGCACCTTCACGGGGGCATTTATACCGGACTCGCTCAGCAGCCGCCCGAAGAGAGCGAGGTAATTCTCGCCTTTGGGTGGGGTGAGCCTGAGCTTGCCGTAGTCATGCATGTCCAGGTTGAGATAGATCGTCCGTCCCTTTCCCACCTTGTTCTCTATAACGGCCGGGCTTTCCCCGATTAGGTATAACGCCTTGCCGGTAGTCACGGCTATATTAGGCTCATAAACCTGAAGTGGAGCAGCTTCCGGCACCTCCGATGGCAGTGACCCGCCCTCCGCTTTTGGTCTCCATCTTACCTCCTCGCGTTTGATGCCGAACAGTTCATCCATCTGTCCGTATGGCAGCCGTTTACAATGCTCATCCATCGTAGCGGTCATGTTATCGGCTATCACCGTTCCGCCGGCTCGAACGAACTCCTCTATTCGTCGACATTCCTCCCTCGACATCGCCACCGATTGAGGTAGAAACAGCACCTTATATCCGCCTTTAAGAAGTTCGCCGTTTTCGATCTCCTCGTAGGAGACGAATCTGAACTGCAATCCCAGATCCTCGATGATCCGTACGAAGCTATCGCGCACGCGGGCAAACAGAGAGTGAGCGGCTTCGTAGGACGAGAACCGGCGCGGCCATGAGTCACCGTCCTCCCGTGAGTCAAACATCCAATGCGCTCGGATGCTGGCCTGGGAGTAGTGGATCGCTATGGGATCGATCACGGGTTGAAGCTTGAAGAGCATCGGCGCGATGGATTTCAGCTCCTCGAATATCTCGGCCAATCCTCTGCCGCGTTCGGTGATCGGCATACCGTCCTTGGCCTTCTCGATACAACGGCTTTTCTCGTCGTCCCAGATGATACAGCCCCGATCTCCGTGTAGGAGTAGCCACCAGAGCTTTCGTCTGATCCGGGGCATATCGCTTCCGAACACCGTTGACACCACCGGTGCATCAGATGGCAGGAAGGAGCGGAATATTTCGCGGCTGTTGGCGATATCGTAGGGTTCTACCCAATCGATGACCTGTGACAGTCTCCACAGATCATAACCGCCCCAGGCGCTGGGCATCTGTGTGCCTTCTATCCCAACAGGCGTGGTCGGATCCAGCTCGCGGATGAACTCCCGAAGCCGGGCCAGCGTGCGGGCAAAGGATAGATCCATGAACTCCCTGTGATCAGCCCAGGGAGCGTAGTTTTCCAGTTGTCCCTCGGCCAATGCTTCTCGCTCTCTCCTCTTGATCTGATAGGTGGTCATCGGTTCGACCTCGTCCCACGAGGCGAATTGAGTCTCCCATTCCCGATTCAGCGCCTCAAGCGCCCCATATCTCTCCCTGAGCCATCGGCGGAACTCACGTAGGGTGTGTGGTCCGAAGCAGTAATCCATCGGCGATGCGAATGAACCGATGGAGAGCTCATCCTGGAGGTTATAGAGCAGCGGGTCATGGGATACATAGGGGCGCACTAGCTCCTGAAGCCGTGGTTTTATCTCCTTCCAGAAATCCGGATCATGTAGGCACGGCCTACGCACGAGAAAACGCCTATCTTGAGTGGAGGTGTAGTTACGGAAATCCTCGTCATATAATTTCCGACGGGAATGGAGATACGCCAGTTCGGGGACAAGGTTCTCAACGTAGAATCCGAAACGGTATCGGACAAACGGAGTCGGGTCACGGTCTCGATAACACTCTTCAGCCGTGCATCCCATCTCTTTCAGCCGTTCAAACCAGGTTGATAACTCCTTAGGAGCACCTGTGCTCCACATGATGACCTGGTATTCCTCCCAGCCTTTCCAGATTTTAGATCCCATGGTATCGCTCCATTACATGCGTTAAGTTACTGCCAAGGCGGGCGAAGCCCTTTACATCTCCTCGATGTCATGATGTTATCCCTTCACAGCCCGTATAAACTCATCCTCGTTCAGCTTAAGCCGGAGCGGCAGTGGATCCTTCCACCCCTTACGGAAGGCGAATCCAACGATGATCCACAGCTCGCCGGGGCGGCGTTCGAAAAGATAAGGATAACTCAGCTGTCCCCCTTTCTGTCGGGCGATGACGACAGGTTTCGTCCAGTTTCTTCCGTCATCCTCGGAGAAGGCAATGGACAGCTCCTCCCGATGCCAGGATGCCGGCATCTCCGATGCCGGGCCGGGTTTGGATCTGGGGAAAACGCGCCCTTCGGGATTCAGGCGATTCCAAACCAGCACAAGTCGGCCGCTATGCAGTCGAATCAGATATCCGGGAGAACTACTGGCATCTATCCGGCTCGGCTGGATGATACGCCAATATCTTCCGCCGTCTTCCGATATCGCCTGCCAGAAACGGTCGAGATTTGTTCGGATGAACATGAGCAAGCGCCCGTCACTCAGCTCGGCGACGGTCGGCTCCGTCGCCCCGTCATGATGTCCATGCCCGCCCAGATCGATGAAATTGTTCCGTTTCCACGTCTTGCCCTCGTCATCTGAGATGAAAGAGCACACGACCCATCTGCCCGGATCGCTCACAAGATGTTCGGCGACGACCACGAGCCGGCCCGCACTCGTTTGGATGAAACCGAAGAAGTTAGCGTTGTAACCGTCCAGAAGCCTCTGTTTATCAACCCAGTTTCTTCCACCATCCAGGCTGCGGATAGCCCACAGCTCCAGTCGACAGTCCTCCTTCGGCTCGCCCACCTTATCGTCCCAGCTAAACCTGTAAGTGGTGAAATCCAGGTAGACCATGACGAGAACGCCGTTCTCGGTTCGCAAAAGGTAATGGGAACCCGGTTCCCTATCGTTGATGCCGGGACAGACGGGATGCGGCGGCGACCAGGTCTTTCCGTCATCCGAGCTTATCCGCATTCCCTCACCGCCCACCGTCAGCAGGTTCCCGTCCGGTAATGCCACAAACGGCCCGTTTTCACTCACATCGAGCGGTCGACATAGCGGATACACCCAACGCTCGTCCGAAACGTCTCCGATGTCAACCGTTAACGCCGATGCCAAGAGACAAATCATAGCGCCTCCACCCTCATCTGATTTTTGTCGGGAATAATTATAGGGCAGGTCAATTTCCACGTCAACCACGCAGACTCGACTTGACCTGAGAGGCCTTTCAAGCGATAATTATCCGGACGCTCAAATGATGAGAACGGAGGTGGTGAGGCGTGAAGATAGGGGTTATATCCGATACCCACGACAATATACCTAAGATCGAAAAGGCTGTGGAGCTGTTCAACGACGAGGAGGTCGGAATGGTGTTGCACGCCGGCGATTTCATCTCGCCCTTTACCGCGGGTCCTTTCGGGAAACTTAGATGTAAGCTTATAGGGGTGTTCGGCAATAACGACGGCGAAAAGTTCGGCCTGAGGGCCAGATTCGAGGGGATAGGGGAGATCTCAGAGGATTACGTCGAGGTCGAGGTCTCAGGCAGGAGGATATTCCTGACCCACAAGGATGCCCTCGTCGAGACGATCGCCGAAAGCGGACGGTATGATGTCGTGATCTACGGCCACACACATGTCCCGGAGGTGAGAAGGATCGGCGAGACGCTCCTGATCAACCCGGGTGAGGCGGGCGGATGGCTTAAGGGTCGGTCCACCGTAGCGATCCTCGATCTGGACACGATGGAGGTCGATCTGAGGGAGATATAAGAGGGAGGAGAGGATATGAGGAAGATAAATTCGCCACTCAAATGTCTGCCCAACCGCGTCTGGCGGTCATATCTGGGAGGTAGATTGATAGATGAGCTGCGCGGCAAGCCAAATCCGAAGGATGGGAACTACCCCGAGGAGTGGGCCGCCTCGATCACAAGGGCTATAAACGGCCCTGGACATCCGCCTGACGAAGGGCTGAGCAAGGTCGTTTGGGAAGGGGAAACGGTCACCCTGCTCGATCTAATCCATCGTTTCCCTCAGGACATGCTGGGCGAGAGACACCTGAGCCGGTTCGGCGAGACGACAGCCCTGTTGGTAAAGCTCCTGGATTCGGCCGAGAGGCTCCAGATCCAGGCACATCCCGATAAATCCTTCGCCAGAAGATATCTCAACTCCGATTACGGCAAGACCGAATCGTGGATAATCCTACGCGTTAGAGAGGACATGCCTGAACCCCCATATATCCTGCTCGGATTCAAGCCAAGCGTGAGCGAGGAAGGATTCAAAGAGGCCGTTGTGAGACAAGATGTGCCGGCGATGGAGAGCTATCTACATAGGATCCCCGTTCAACCCGGAGATGTATATCTCGTCAAAAGTAGAGTGCCTCACGCCATCGGTCCCGGCGTTTTTATGGTGGAGGTTCAGGAGCCCACGGACTTCGTCGTGCTGGTTGAAAGGAGGGGGAGCGGCGGAGCGGTGTTAACCGAGGAGGAATGCAGTATGGGGCTGGGGATGGAAACAGCTCTTAAAGTCTTCGAGTATGAAGGGATGAGCGAAGAGGAACTTGAAGGAAAATATAAGCTTGAGCCGAAGGTAACGGAGGAAAGCCCCGGTGGCAGGGTGACGAGGTTGATAGACGAGGAGATAGCTAAGTGCTTCAGCGCTGAAAGCCTCGAGGTGAACGGTGAGCTCTCCCTCGCGAGGGAAACCTTCTACATAGGGGTCATCGTTGAGGGGGAAGGAGTTATCAGAGGCGATTTCGGATCCCTTCCACTCAGGCAGGGTGATTGTATCTTCATACCCGCATCGCTTGAAGAGCATGAATACAGGGGTCGGATGAAACTCATAGCGTGTTATCCGCCTACAAGGGGGATAGAGCGAACTTAGGAGAGGAGAGAGATTGATGGGGAAGGACGTAAAGGCTTTCGACAGGCTCGTCGATGTGGTCGCGGCGCTGAGAGGCGAAAACGGATGTCCCTGGGATAAAGCTCAGACACACGAGACGCTCAAATCAAATCTGCTGGAGGAAACATACGAGGTGCTGGAGGCGATAGACTCCGGCGATCCGGATAAGCTGCGTGAGGAGCTGGGGGATCTGCTTATGCAAGTGATGTTGCACTCCCAGATCGCAAGCGAGAAGAATCTGTTCGACGCATATGACGTCGTTCGGACCATAACCGAGAAACTGATCAGACGCCATCCTCATGTCTTCGGCGACGTGCGCGTCTCCTCACCTCAGGAGGCGCTCTCCAATTGGGAGGCGATCAAGCGCAGGGAGAAGGGATATCAGGACAGACGATCGGTACTTGACGGCATACCGGCAAGCCTTCCCAGCCTTCTGAGAGCTCGAAAACTTCAGGGGAGAGCCTCCAGGGTGGGGTTTGATTGGGGCAAGCCCGAGGAGGTGTTGCCGAAGATAGAGGAGGAGATAGAGGAGCTCAGGGAGGCCATCTCCTCCGGTGAACTTGGGGAAATCGAGGAGGAGCTCGGCGATCTGTTATTCGCCATCGTGAACCTCGCCCGCCTTCTCCAGGTCGAGCCCGAGGAGGCACTCCGAAAGGCTAATGAGAAGTTCATACGACGGTTTAGGGAACTCGAAAAGCGGGCTGAAAGTATGGGCAGAGACCTGAGAGACATGTCGCTGGAGGAGATGGACGAGATATGGGATCAGATTAAGGAGGGGTCAGATGCACCTGAAAACTCTGGTTCTTAGCATCATCTTTTGTCTCCTCTGCTCGGTCATCTTCGCTCAGGCGGAACGGAGCGTGAAAGTGATTAAGGCCATCAGGACGGATCGTCCGCCCAAGATAGATGGGTTTCTCACCGATGATGTTTGGAAGAAAGCAGCGAAAGTCGATGATTTCATACAGGACGAACCTCAGCGCGGTGGAAAGCCTTCCGAGAGAACAGTTGTCCACCTCCTCTATGACGATAAGTTTCTCTACGTCGGTTTCGAATGTTTCATGCATGATATGGAGAAGGTACAGGCAAATGCAACCAGACACGATGAGGAGTTCTGGAATGACGACTATGTCGAGGTGATGCTGGATACCTTTCACGACAGGCGCAACGCTTATATCTTCTCGGTCAACCCCCTTTCAACTAAATCTGAGGAGCGATACACGAGGGCTAGGAGAGGGCCGTTCCGAAGGGGTAAAAGTTGGGATTGCGAGTGGTATGCCCGATCGCAGAGGTTGGAGGATCGATGGACGGCCGAGATAGCCATACCCTTCTGTGAGCTCAGATTCGAAAAGGGACCTGATGAAAGCTGGGGGATAAACTTCCTCAGAAACATCGAGTGGCTGGATGAGGAGGACGTGTGGGCGTATCCGGGCGAGAGCAGCCATGATCCGGCATATTACGGTGACCTGGTTGGGCTTCCCACCGAAAGGCTGGTGACATCAAGACCCATGGAGTTTAAACCGTATCTCACCTCAAGCGGCAACGTCGAGGAGGGATCGGTGGACGCAAATGCGGGCGTGGATGTGAGGATACCGCTCCCAAACATCACGGTCGATCTGACCGTCAACCCTGATTACGCCCAGATCGAAGCGGATCCTGAAAGGATCAATCTCTCGGACATACCGATCCGTTTCCCCGAAAAACGCCCCTTCTTCATGGAGGGAGAGGAGCTTTTCAGAACGCCACTCGATATCTTCTACACCCGTAAGATCCTCCAACCCCTCGTCGGAGCCAAGGCGGTGGGCAAAGTCGGCGGATATAGCTTCGCCCTTTTCGACACACAGGCCGAAAAAGTGGAAAATGAGGAGGGTGAGGAGATCGAACCACCGGCGAACTTCATGGTGGCCAGAATCCAGAGAGATGTAGGACAAAGATCGACGATCGGCCTGCTGGCAGTAAATAAACAATACTCCGGGGGCGCAAACAGGGTGGGAGGCGTGGACTTTTCGCTGAGATTTCCCCATGAACTGAGCCTCTCAGGTCAGATGGCGGCCAGCCAAACCGACAGAGGCGAAAAGGGAAAATCCGATACGGCTTTCACGATAAGGGGCGGCTGGAATAAAGATCCGGTGGGTATATCCATCGGCCTCCAGCAGGTGGGAAAGGATTTCTCCGCAGAGGCGGGATTCCTGCCGGATATCTTCATAGGTAGAAGGGGAATCAGGCTTGAGGGGGGATTTCACAGGAAATTCAAGAGCAGGCTCCTGAGGCATTTGGGATTCGGATCGGGCTATTCCTACGGCGAGACGATCGACGGCATCAGGACAAACGAGAGATGGGAGATCGGGGGAATGATAGGTCTGTGGGATTTCTTCCTGAGAACCGGCCTTTCGAAGGAGTTCAGAACGGACCCGGAGGACATCTCGATCGGATATAACGATCGCAGCATAGACGGCTTTTTCGGCTGGTTCCCACCCAAGTTTGTGACGCTCAATATGGATTTCAAGATCGGCACCAGGGATGAGAGGAACGTGATCTTTCTTGGCCCCGGATTGAGCCTCAGGCCGGTTGAAATGGCCTCCATCAGAATTGAAGGGCAGTGGCTTAGGATGGAGGGCGAGGAGGATCAAAGGATAATCCGATCCGTCCTCGACTACAGGTTCACCCAGGATATGACCTTGAGGGTCACCGCAGAGGGGAAGCTCGACGGCCATAGAAGCCTCTTCGCCCTCTATTCCTGGGAGTTTAAACCCGAAAGCAACCTCTTCCTCGTTTACACCTACAACGAGGAGGGGGATAAAAGGGAACAGGTGGGATATTTCAAAGTGGCCTATAGGATGAGGTGGCAGCCGAAGCTGTAGGAGATCGTCTGATCGAGCTCTATAGATCGCTCTATGAGGCCTACGGCCCACAGAGATGGTGGCCCGCGGAGACACCTTTTGAGATGATCGTAGGCGCGATCCTGACACAGGCCACCGCATGGAGAAATGTAGAGCGTGCCGTCGAAAACCTCAAATCGGCCGGGGATCTCATCCCTCACCTCATCCTTCAGCTCGATGAGAAAAAGCTCGCCGAGCTTATAAGACCGGCGGGATACCCCAATCTGAAAGCCAGAAGGCTTAAATCTTTCGTGGAACATCTCTTCAGGAGGTATAACGGATCGCTTGAGGGAATGCTCTCTCAGGATCTCGATCCTCTGCGCGATGAGCTCCTCGGTATCCACGGTATAGGCCCGGAAACAGCTGACTCTATACTCCTATATGCCGCCGGGAAACCCTCTTTTGTGGTGGATGCCTATACCAGAAGGCTTCTCCGACGTCTGGGATTGATCGAGGATGAGGGGATAGAATACGAGAAACTGAGGGCGCTTTTCATGGAGAACCTCCCGCGCGATGTGGCTCTCTACAACGAATACCACGCTCTTATAGTGAGACACTGTAAAGAGGTATGTAGGAAAAGGCCTCTCTGTCACAGATGCCCTATCAGATATCGCTTCGCCTCTATTTCCCTCTATTCTCCTTGATCCCTGCGCCACTTCCACGTCGTCTCGATCGTCGAAGCAGATCGCATAGGGGAACTCGCTCCTCGAAGATCTCGAATGGCCTTGGCGATATCTCCGCTTTTGAAGATCGCCGTGCCAGATACTATCACGTTCGCTCCCGCCTGGATCACCATATGGACGTTCTGCGGATTGATCCCGCCATCGGCCTGGATGAATCTGGGGGAACCCATCCTGCATGCGGCTTTACTTATCTCTCTTATTCTATCTAGCTCTTCCACCAATAACTTCTGACCGCTGAAGCCGGGGTTGACGGTCATAGGTAGAATAAGATCCATCCTTTTAAAGAAAGGCTCTAGGGGATGCCAGTCGGTTCCGGGTTTCAACGCCACCCCGGCCATAACCCCACGCGATTTAACCTCATCGATAAGATGTTCGATCTCATCACAGGATATGGCTTCCAGATGTATGGTGATCAGATCCGCCCCTGCCTCCACAAACGGATCTATGAAATCCAGGGGGTTATCCACCATAAGATGGACATCGAAGAGGAGATCCGATCGCCCTCTGAGATCCGATACCACCTTCGGGCCGAAGGAGAGGTTCGGCACGAAGTGGCCGTCCATGACATCTATGTGAAGCCAATCCGCCCCCGCCTCCTCCACTCTTCTCACCTCATCTTCGAGTTTACCCGTGTCGGCGGCGAGGATTGAAGGTGATATGAGAATCCTCATCTAAGGACCTCCTCCTTGACCGGTTTTTCCATATCGTCCTCATAGATCCTGACCACAGCCTTACCGACGACAAAGGCCAGCCTTTCGATCTTCTCGCTTGGGGAGAAATACCCATCTACGAGCCTCTCTATCCCCCGCTGATGCTCCACTACGATCCTGACATGCACTTCACCCTCGGCATTGGGATTGACGATATGCCTTATAACCACCGGGCGTGAGGAAAGCCTCTTTTTCACCTGCGGCACGCTCACCACAAGATCCACCTTATCCCCCGCCTTGATCGGGCTTCCAGGCGATGGGTTCTGCGAGATGATCGTCTCCGCCTCACGATCCTTCGCCTGTTGGAAACTCACCTCCCCGATTGAGAGCCCGCTATTCCGGATCGCCTCCTCAGCCTTCTCCAGCTTCATCCCCTTGAGATCGTTCATTATCAAGGGTTCGGGATAGATTCCGTCGCTTATCAACAGATCCACGGGATCTCCCCTGGCAGCCACGCTCTTGGGCGGCGGATTCTGGGCTATGATGATCCCGGATGGCTTTTCCGAATACACACGTGATCTCACCCCCACCCTTAAACCCACCTCGCCTAACATCGATTCGGCCTCGTCTATCATCTTGCCCGTGAGATCGGGCACGGTCACCTTATCCCTGCCGAGGCTGACGACCAGATTCACCTTGCCACCAAGTTTAACCTTCATACCTGCCTGGGGCGATTGGGCTATGATGTGGTTTTCGGGGACGGTGTTGCTGAACCTGCGTGTCTCTACAACGGGACGAAGCCGCAGGCCGATCAGTTTCCTTTCGGCCTCCTCGGCTCTCCTGCCCACGACGTTAGGCACCTCAACCACCTTACCTCTGATCTGGCGGGGAAGGATGATAAAGACGAAGATCATCCCCACAAACAGAATCAGAACCAGAGATATCAGGGATATCTTCACCGCTTTGACGAGCGCTTCCTCACTCATCTTAACCTATCACCGGTTTTGACCCTGTATCCGTTTACAAAATCAGGGCCGCTCATTCTTCTTTTCCCCTCAGGCTGGACGGAAAGGAGCCTAACCCACCCGTCCCCTGTTCTAACGAAGAGATCGTTACGCGGTGAGACGTAGATCTGCCCCGGTTCCAGATCGACCTCCGGTCCCTCATCCGGTTGGGAGGAGATCGCCTCATGGATTTTGATCATCCTGCCGTCCTGGAGGTAAGAGTATGCGCCGGGCCATGGTTTCGTTCCCCTGATCAGGTTACATATCCGAGCGGAATCCGCCGTCCAATCTATATGGCCATCCTCCTTTTTCAGCTTAGGGGCATAGGTGGCCTGGGCATGATCCTGTCTCCGTCGACTCACCTTCCCTCGATCCATATCTCTCAGCACCTCAACCAGAAGCTGCGCACCGATCTGTGAAAGCCGGTCGTGTAGGGTTTCAGCGGTGTCACCTTCACCGATCCTCACCCGTCTCTGTGCGATTATATCGCCCGTGTCCTCCCCCTCATCTAAGAACATCACCGTCACACCCGTCTCCTCCTCCCCGTTGATTATGGCCCACTGGATCGGAGCGGGACCTCGATATCTGGGCAAGAGTGAGGGATGAAGATTCACACATCCTTTGAGGGGAATCTCGAGAACTTCCGGCTTAAGTATCTGTCCATACGCCACGACCACGATCACATCAGGCGCCATCTCTCTGAGTTTCGGGATGAACTTAGGAGAGGAAACCCTTTTCGGCTGATATACCTTTAATCCGAGTTTCTCGGCCGCCGTTTTTATGGGAGGCGGCATATGTCTCATCCCCCGTCCCCTAGGCTCATCCGGCTTCGTTACGACGGAAAGTATCTCGATGAAATCCGATTCATACAGAGCTTTAAGCGAAGGGAGGGCAAATTTCGGGGTTCCCATGAAGATGATCTTCAGCATCGCCCGGTTGCATCCTCCTTTTTCTGGTTGGAATGGCGAAGATACTATACCTTAGAGCGGTGAGCATGTCAAGCGGATATACTTGACCGTCGTTTGCCCAATGTAAGATAATATCTCCGAGTAGGTGAGGCCCTTATAAAGGTGAAAAAATCATGAGGCTCAAACCTAATCCCCAACAACAGGAGGCCATAACACACCCGATCGATTCACCCCTGAAGGTGATCGCCGGGGCTGGGACGGGCAAGACTACCATCCTCACACACCGGTTCGTCCGACTTCTGAAAGACCATCCCGATCTCAAACCGCACAATATCCTCGCGTTGACCTTCACCAACAAAGCCGCCGATGAGATGGCCGGCAGGATCATCAGATTGGCCAGGGAGGAAGGGATCATAAAGAACCCGCTGGATTTCACGGGACTTTGGGTCAGCACCTTCCATTCCTTCTGCGGTAGGGTGCTTAGGGAGAACGCCTTCGAGGCCGGGCTGGATCCCGAGTTCGAGGTTATGGATGAGCTGGAGGCGAGGCTGCTCTTCCACCATGTGGTGGATGATCTCTTTAACCTCCGTATACCCTTCAGCCCAGAGGAATACCCTAATATCGATTTCACCGATACTGATCTATTTTACAGGCACCTCTTCAATTTCATCCTCCACCTCAAGGATAGGTTGATATCCCCGGAGGATTTCAAAAGGATGTCGGCTTCGGGAAGAAGCAACTTCAGGGATAAACTGCACAGACTGCGAGAATCGGACCTGGTAGAGGAAATGCCAGATCGAACCCGAGATGCGCTTTCAAGAAGGCTTAAACCTGTGGAAGATCAGCTGAGATATGAGAGAGAGATGGAAGAGGTGATATACTTGATCTACAGCGAATATCAGCGAAGGCTTGCGGAGGAGGACAGGCTCGACTTCGCCGACCTCATCTTCAGGGCATACGATCTGCTCTCGGAAAACGATCGGATAAGGGAGAAATATAGATCTCAGTTCAGATACATCCTTGTGGATGAGTTTCAGGATACCAACGAGGCACAATTTAAGCTGCTGAAACTGCTGGCGGCCGATGAGAGGATGTCCAACGTGACGGTGGTGGGCGATGACAAACAATCCATCTACGGTTGGCGGGATGCAAGGGTGGAGAACGTCGAGGATTTTCGAGCGGAGGAGTGGGGGGGGAAATCGCTGGATATCACCAAAAACTACAGATCTTACGGCGAAATCCTCGAAGTCGCCCATCATTCCATAACGCTCGACCCGAATTTCGCCCTAAGGGCCGTCAAACTAGAACCCGAGCTTAAAGGTTACGCCAATCAACCACAGGTCCAAATCGTCATAGCACCCGACAGAACCTCTGAGGCGGAGTTCATCGCCCGGTCGATCCGGGATCTGATAGAGAAGGAGGTCAAACCGAACGAGATCGCCATACTCATGCGAAGCGTGAAACATGCCAAAGCCTATGAAGACGCCTTAAGGAGGGAGCAGATCCCATACCTGACCGTCGGAGGCGTGGGATTCTATGACAGGGAGGAGATCAAGGATATAGTCTGTTATCTGAGGCTTTGCCTCGATCCAAACGATGATCAGGCGATGATCAGAGCGTTTAAATCCCCCGCCGTGAGCTTAAATGACGAATCGATATACAGACTCAGAAGGATCGATCCCGAGTCCTTCTTCCGCGCTATCTCCGATCCCGTAAGGTTAAACGAGGAGTTCGGACGGGACATAGCCGAGCGGCTGGTGAGGCTTCGACACACGCTGATCGACCTCAGCCGGCTGATAAAGGAGGAAAATGTCTCGGTATACCGAATCGCCAAATGGGTTATCGAGTTGAGCGGATACAGCTTGTTGTTGGAAAGGCTTTCGGAGAGCGAATCGATCAGGGTGGCCGCTAATCTGCGGAAGATCCTGCATCTGGCAGGGAGATTTGAGGCCAAAAACATCCAACGTCGGACGGCAGTCGGCGGATGGCAGAGGCTTGAGGATTTCATCAGTTACATCCAGTTTTCCGTCGAAAGGGAGATCGGGGAGGAAGAAGCTGAGGTGGAAATGGAGGAGGTGGTGCGGATCATGACCGTTCATCAGGCCAAGGGGCTGGAATTCGACGTGGTCTTCGTGGTCAACGCCAAGGAGAGGATCTTCCCCGCACAGTCCAAGATACCGAAGCTGATGTTCGATGAGGAGGACGGCCTGCTGATAAACACCAAGGTGGATGGCCAAAGACCCTTTAAATTGGATCCATACGTTGATTCCAGGGAAAGACTCCTAAGCGTATACGATGAGATCGGGATAAAGAACCACTGGAGGATCGAGAGGGAAAAGCAACTGAGAGAGGAGAGGCGGATCTGGTACGTGGCGTTGACAAGAGCGAAGGAGAAACTTTATATAACCACTCCATCGCTCAACTTAAAGGAGCGGACCTTCATAAAGGAGATCTTAGAAGGGTTTGAAGGCCGCGGAGAGATCTGCGAGGTGGTGAGGATCGGGGTTTCAAATTAACCTTGCTACCGACGATCTGGTATGGTATACTGAAACTGTAATCTCTTATCAGGATTGTGAGGGGATTTCTCGTGAACAGAAATGCCAGAGGGATGCTTGTTTGGCTCATTCTGGTATCTATTCTCGTCTTCGCATCCTATCAGATACTTAGACCTCAAAAAGCTCAGACATACGATAACCTTCCCTTCAGTGAATTTCATAAGCTCATCGAACAGGGGAAGGTAGCGAGGGTATATATAGGTAAGGAGTGGATCGAGGGGGAGTTCACCGAACCGCAGTATCTCCCCGTTCAGGGAAGGCAGGTCATAGAGTCCAGGCCGTTTGAGAGGTTCAGGATACCGAGGGATCCGTTCTCCAACTATCCGCTTGAGGAGGAGCTGTTGAAATACGGTGTGACCTTCTACATAGAGCCTTCCTCGCACTTCCCTCAGTGGCTGACGATGCTCCTCAGCGGCCTTCTCCCTGTGGTGTTGTTCATAGCCGTCATGATCTTCATCTCCAGACAGATGCAGGGGGCGGGAAACAAAGCCCTCTCCTTCGGCAAGAGCAGAGCCAAAAGGTTCAGCGAATCGCATCCGAAGAAAACCTTCGATGACGTGGCCGGATGCGAGGAGGCGAAGGAGGAGCTACGAGAGGTAGTGGATTTCCTCAGAGATCCGAAGAAATATCAGCGTCTCGGCGGAAGGATACCAAAAGGCGTGCTTCTGGTCGGTCCCCCCGGCACAGGGAAATGCGTCGTAGGTGATACCCTCATTCTTACCAATAAAGGTCTAATTGAGATACAGGATATTCCGAGGTATTTCTGGGTTGATCCCCATACAAATATGGTTGAAGGGGCTTATCTTCCTACGATAGATCTGAATACGTTGAAGCCCAAAGTTAATCGGGCGTCGCATTGGTATCATCTTGGGAAACAACCTACGATCCGGATTACGCTGAAACAGGGGGTGACGATTGAAGGTACTCCGGAACACCCCATCATCATGATGAACGAGGATGGGAGGTTGGAATTCCGACCGCTCTCCGAGCTTAAAGAGGGGGACATCGCAGCGATTAAATTTAACACTCAAATCTTCGGCCATTCGAGCGAAGTGGATGAGGAGCAGGCTTATCTGATGGGATTGCTGACGGGCGATGGCAATATGAGCGTAAGCAACCGAGTTGAGTTAACGACTCAGGATGCGGAGATAGCGGATGACAAATCAGTTCCCGACACCGTTCTACAAGCTCCTAAAGAGGTGCAGATATCGTTCCTTCAGGGATTGTTTGACGCTGACGGTTACTTCCAGCGGTATGCCTTCGGTTACAGCACGACGAGCAAGAGGTTGGCCGATCAAGTAACAGCGATGCTGTTGAACATTGGTATCGTTCCCAAGCTTCGCGTCAAATCCGAGGTTGGCCGAAACCATCCGCACAGGGTTTATGAGATAACCATCTCCGGTGTTTATCTGCCCAAATTCGCCAGAGAGATCGGGTTTAGGCTGAAGCGTAAACAGAAATTGATGGATGAATATCTGCAGAGGGCAAACGTTGGAACCAACACAAATGTGGACCTATTTTACAACATCAGCGATATACTCGTTGAATGCTGGAAGGAGCTTAGCTTATCCGGAAGAAGCACAAGTCGATTGGCAGCGCTTATTGATAAAGTGCGAGATCGAGGCCGCGTTTCCCGCAATACACTAAAGGAATTCGTGCAGGCCTTCGGAGATATAGTTCGCAAGGATGAAGTGGAATATCTCTCGCGATTAGCAAGTATCGATCTGTTCTTCTCCCCGGTTCAATCTATCGAATATGGTTATGCAGATGTCTACGATTTCACCGTTCCCACCGATCATTCCTTTATTTCGAATGGATTTATCTCGCACAACACCCTGCTCGCACGTGCTGTGGCGGGCGAAGCCGGTGTTCCCTTCTTCAGCATAAGCGGCTCCGATTTCGTGGAGATGTTTGTAGGTGTGGGAGCATCCGTCACAGGGGATACCCCCGTGTTGATTCGATCGGAACGGGGTACCAGGTTGATGCCTATAGGCGAGTTCGTAGATCAGTTCTACCGGGATGGCGAAGAGGGATTTATCGTTCCAGTTAAGGGCGTTCAAACTTTAGGTTTCGAGGAGAAAGAATCCAAGTTTAAGGGATCGTCTAAAAGGTTCTTCGGGTGCAGCGCCTGGAAGAGTGTCTATGGGGTATATCGCCACAAGGTAAATGAAATCTATGAAATCCGATATCTCGGAGGTAAGGTGAGAACAACGGGCGATCATAGCGTGTTCGTCCGAACCCGCAACGGTATTATAGCTAAACCCACGCGTGATCTTAAGCCCGGTGATGTATTGGTCTCACTGCCGTTCAAGGTGAGAGGAAAACACTCCCCGGAATATGGTACCCCTCACCATGTTAGAGCTCATAGGTTTGAACCAGCTGAAGAGCCTGTAGTGTTGCTGGTCGCTGAGGAGAAGTTTGAATTTGCTGAGAAGTATAAGTTCGCTTTAGAACATGCTGAGGACATGTCTCAACGCCAAATAGCTCAGATCATAGGCGTATCGCAGGCGACCGTAGGAAATTGGCAGAGGGGAGTTCATATTCCACGCCCCTTGACCTATAGATCCTTTGAGATCGGCCTCCCGGAGAAAGTGACCGTTACACCGGCTCTAATGAAGCTTCTGGGATATTACACCGCTGAGGGGAGGTCCCCGGGCCAATTCGTGGAATTCATCTTCGGCAAACACGAGACGGAACTACATCTCGATTTGATTCACCTGGTGAAAAAGATATTCAATCTGGAGCCGAAGCTTACTGAGACGACGGATAACACGGTACGCATCACCTATCATTCTGCTCCTCTCGGCAGGTTTTTCGCCACGCTTTGTGGAAACGGCAGCAGAAACAAACATATCCCTGAGATACTATGGGATCTACCGTTCGAATATTTCAGGTCGTACCTCGAAGGTTACGTGCTCGGAGATGGCTATACCACCAAAGAGGGGAAACTCTCCGTTACTTCCGCCAGTCGTCAGCTAATTCTCGAGTTAGCATGGTTGTGTTCAATGCATGGTATCGCCGTTGGGATCCAGGAGATGAACCAAAAACCAGGGCGTATCATTAAAAGTAAGCCGCTTCCTGGAGGTAAATACTGGAGGCTTATAATAGGAAAAACGTGTAACCCGCTGGCGGATGAAGAGCCGGATATACCCAACCAATGGAAGAGCCCGATCGTTAGGGAAGTTGTGGCTATGCCGTATGATGGATATGTCTATGACCTATGTGGGTGTGAAAATGAGGCGTTCTTCGGCGGTGAAAAACCCATATTGCTTCACAACAGTCGTGTGAGAGATCTCTTTGAAACCGGCAGGAAGAACGCACCTGCCATAATCTTTATCGATGAGCTCGATGCCGTCGGCAGATACAGGGGAGCAGGTATCGGCGGGGGGCATGATGAGAGGGAACAGACGCTCAACCAATTGCTCGTCGAGATGAGCGGGTTTGACTCCTCCGAAGGCGTGATCGTCATCGCGGCCACGAACAGACCGGATATACTTGATCCGGCGCTCCTGAGGCCGGGAAGATTCGACAGACAGATCGTCGTCGATCTGCCCGATGTGAAGGGTAGGGCTGAGATCTTCAAGATACACCTGAAGAACGTCAGAACGGCACCGGAGGTCTGGGATAATATTGAAATCCTGGCAAAGGGAACACCCTATTTCTCCGGAGCCGACATCGAGAACATGGTCAACGAAGCGGCTCTTATAGCTGCCCGAAAGAACAAGGAGTTCGTGGATATGGAGTGCCTTGAGGAGGCCAAGGATAAGGTGATGATGGGGCCCGAAAGGAGAAGCATGCTGATAAGCGATAAGGAGAAAAGGGTTATCGCCTACCACGAGGCAGGTCACGCCTTGGTCTCACATCTGCTGCCCGAAGGAGACCCGAATTATAAGTGCAGTATTATCCCCCGAGGAAGGGCCCTTGGCATCACCCAGAAGTTACCCTTGGAGGAGAGGCACAACTACGGCAAGAGATATCTGCTGGCCGAGATAACCACACGTCTTGCAGGGCGCGTCGCGGAGGAGCTGATATTCGGCGATCCGACCACAGGCGCAAAGGACGATTTTGAAAGGGCAACGGAGCTGGCGAGAAAGATGGTATGTGAATGGGGGATGAGCGAGAAACTCGGACCGGTTACCTTCGGCAAACGGGAGGAACAGATCTTCTTGGGTAAGGAGTTGGCAAGACATAAGGATTATAGCGAGCGAACGGCACTTGAGATAGATAACGAGGTGAAGCGGATAATAAACGAATGTTATGACAGGGCGAAAGGCATAATCCAAAACAACATGGACAAGCTCAAAAGGCTGGCCGAAGCTTTGCTGGAGAAGGAGGTGCTCGACGCCAAGGAGATCGAGGAGATCCTCGGCCCGAGACCGAGCCTCGAAGAGGCACAGCCTGCGAAGTTCAACGGCCCGACAGAGGTTAGCGATGAGGGCAAGGGTTCTGAAGCTTGAGCGTGAAGATGAGATTAAAAGGGAGATACAAAGGATCGGCGCGACCATCTATGGAACCAGGATAATGACGCCCAAAGGGCTCCATTATCTGGTCAGGGTCGAAGGGGTTAGAACCACGGCCGCCAATATCATGAAACAGGAGATGCTTTCGCTGGGGGGAGAGGTCGCCACCGCAAGGGAGACCCTGACGCTCGAGACGGAAAGAACCACCGTCCTAGTCATGGGAACTAAGAAACAGTTTGAAGGGTTCCTGAAAAAGCTTTCAGTTCAGCCCTTCGGGTTGAAAGGAGCGGCCGAGGAAATCAGAAAGGCGATCGATAACTACGAACTTGAGGGCCGAAGATGTATGGACTGTGCCGGAAGGGAGATAATCCTAGGCCAAAGGACGCTCATAATGGGGGTCCTGAACGTCACACCCGACTCCTTCTCGGACGGCGGCAGATTTCTCAAGCTTGATGATGCTATAGCGCACGCCGAGCGGATGGCCGAGGAAGGAGCCGATATCATAGATGTGGGCGGTGAATCCTCTCGCCCGGGCGCCGATCCGGTCGATGATGATGAAGAGAAAAGAAGGGTGATCCCCGTCATAAAGGAGATCGCCAGAAGAATCGATCTACCTATATCCATCGATACATATAAGCCTTCAGTCGCTGAAGAGGCTATAGATTCCGGCGCTTCGATTATAAACGACATAACAGCCCTTAGAGATCCTAGGATGGTGGATCTGGCCGCAAGGGGGAAGGTCGGCGTGGTGTTGATGCATATGAAGGGCACTCCTAAAACCATGCAGGTATCCCCTGAGTATGATGACCTTATCTCTGAGATCTACTCCTTCCTAGATGAGAGGATCGAAGCAGCCCTTCAAGGCGGCGTCGATCGAGATAGGATCATGATCGATCCTGGAATAGGTTTCGGCAAGAGGTATGAGGACAACATCGAGATACTCCGCAGGCTGAGGGAGTTCAAATCGCTAGGGTCTCCGATTCTCATCGGCACATCACGCAAATCCTTTATAGGCAAAGCGCTGGGAGATCTGCCTGTGGAAGAGCGATTGGAGGGAACGGCGGCCACCGTGGCGATTTCAATAGCGAACGGTGCTGATGTTGTGAGAGTGCATGACGTTAAGCAGATGAAACGGGTCGCCGTTATGACAGATGCTATCTGCCGCCTTAAGTCATGCTGAATATAGTTAAGGACGTAATCCTCATACTGATTGACATCTCTCTCGTCTCCTTTGTGCTTTATCAGTTCTTTATGATGCTCCGAAGCACAAAGGCCGCTCAGGCGATAAAGGGGATAGCCGTATTGGCGATCATCTCCTTCCTGGCGAATCTCATCCATCTGAGAGCCGCATCCTGGCTGCTGGGGAAGTTCTGGACCTGGGGAGTGATAGCCTTTATCATACTCTTTCAGTCCGAACTCAAAGGCGCCCTTTCCAGATTGGGACAGAGATGGACCATCCTGGGGGGGAACACGGATCTGCAAAGGTGCATCTCGGAGATATCGAAGGCCGCCGAACGAATGGTCAAATCGGGCGTCGGGGGAATTATCGTCTTCGAGAGGGAGGATAAGCTCGATTACTTCGTTGAATCGGGGATCAAGATGGATGCCCTTATCACCTGGGAGCTGATCCTGACGATCTTCTCGCCGGAGAGCCCGGTGAGAGATGGGGCGGTGGTGATACGCAACCTTCGCATAGCTGCTTCAAGCGTTATCCTGCCGATATCCAGGGATCTTTTGGGTGAAGAGATCGGCTTCGGCTATAGACATCGAGCTGCTATAGGACTGAGCCGAAGCACAGATGCGATAGCCGTCATCGTCTCAGAGGACAAGGGTATCATCTCGCTGGCTGCCGAGGGCAAACTACATCAGGATCTCAACCCATTGACGCTCGAGAGAATGCTCAGCTCATATCTCCTCCATTCCACCAACGAGAGAGGAGAGGAACGGAGATGAAGGAGAGAAAAATCTTCAGGAACGTGGAGATCAAGGTGGCATGTGTGCTCATAGCGGCGGCACTGTGGCTTTACTCCTGGCAGAGCGAAAGGGAGATACCCTTCAAAGCGTCGGTGCAGCCTCAGACTCGGCGACAATGGTATGTTAATTCGGTCAGGATCGACTCCGTCCCTGTAGAGATAAAGGGGGAAAACGGCAGGTTAAAGCTCGCCCAGGATAAGGTAACCATTACGGTAAAGGTGCCAGATCATCTCTCGCTTGACGAGATCTCATCGATCAAAGCTGAGATCAGAGCGGATAGAATCAAGGAGGGAGATGAATCGGTGGAGATATTAGACACCGATTTCGTCCTGCCCAAAGGCATGGTGCTCCTTTACGTCGAACCCCGTAAGATAGAGATCATCAGGCGATGAATTTACGCCTTCGTTACAGGCTAATGGAGAGGAACGGCTCCGTATTGATCGCCTGGCCCACCCTGAGAAATCCGAAGGTGGTCGGGACCGGTTACTGCTACGGTCAAGCCGGGATCATACTGCCGTTATTGCGATTGGCGGAGGTGTTACCGGAGTTGATACTATGCAGCGTATATCGGGCGCGGGATCAAGCGATATCATGAGGGCGATCTTAGGGATTTCGAGGCGACTGGACAAGGCCGACGCATTTGTCTTCTGGAGAGTTACCTGCAGTTCCGACCGGGTTAGCTATTCTCGGAATTATGAAGACGATCACCTCGCTTCTCTTGGAAGTTGTGTTGTGAGAGGTGAAGAGCCGTTTCAGAAGCGGGATATCGCCCAGGAGAGGGGTTTTCTCCGTCGAACGGATTTTTCTCTCAGATGTCAGCCCTCCTATGACCAACGTCTCACCATCCCGCACCAGCACCTCGGTCTGTGCTTCTCTGGTCGAGATCGTCGGCTCACCCGTCTTGGTCAATTCGCCGAGATCGCTGACCTGTATGTCTATGTCCAGCATGACGGCTTTCCCCTCCTTAACATGAGGTGTGACGGTCAGGACCACGCCGAGGTCCTTGAACTCCGTTTCAACCATCTCTATCCCCTGCTGTATCGTCACCTTCGAAAATCCCACCTGGTCTCCACTATGGAATCTCGCCTGCTGGCCTTCAAGGACGGTGATGCTGGGATTGGAAAGCACTCTCGCCCTGGAACTGGATGAGATCATCCTTAAAACGGCGTTGAACTCGGCGGGAGATAGAGTGCCGTAGCGCAGGTTCAAAAATCCCTTCGATCTCGTATCTTCCGATGATCTGCCGTTGAGGGTAAGTTTCCTTTTCCTATATCCGAAATTCCAGCTAAATCCCATCTGCTCCTCATCGGATATCGTCCTCTCGATGATATATGCCCGTATCTCCACCTGAGGCGCGGGACGATCGAGCTTTTTAAGCTCCTCCACGATCGTCGAGATCACCTCCGGAAGGTCGGAGATTATCAGGTATCCGCCGTTTGCGTTTGAAGGCTGCTTTATTTCGTATCCTCCCTTTGAGGCCGTAATCGCTTCTATTTTACCCTGAGTGGAGAGCAGAGGTGTAAATATACGCTTGAGCTCCTCCGGATCGGAGTAGACGATCTTAAACACCCTCTTGATAGGCTTAGGCTTCTCCTCGATTTCCCTCTTCATTGGCATTTCAGGTGGGGCAGGTCTATCTCCCCTATCAACTTTCTTACCATGGGCTCCAGCCTTTTTATCCCCACCTCATCGCCCGACAGGATTAAGGTTCGACTTGCCTCATCTCCCGTGACCTTGATCCCCTCAGGCAGCGTTCCGCTCAGGGCCCGTATGATATTGGCAGGGGATATGTATTTCAGCCGGAAGGTCTTAACGGCAAACCCAGCAGGAGGTTGGGGGGGCGGTTTGACCTGAGGCTGGCTCCTCCTCGCTGTTACCCTTATTATTCCTCCTTCGGTCTCCTCGAACCGATAGCCGAGCGAACTCAAAAGTTCCCTGAGAGCCACTCTGAGCGGCACATCCCTGAGGTTGAGGGTGACCTTCTGATTGACATCCACCCCCTTCTCGACGATGAAATTTGCCCCATACTGTTCGAAGAGCAGCCTCAACATTTTCCCCAGCGTCTCGCCCTCCGACCTTATGGTCACGATTTTATCCATGATCGGTTGGTCGCCTTTCGGCTCGTTGGGCGGAAAGAAGAGTATCAGCGAACGGCGTTCGCTCCGCACCTCCGGATAGACCTCCTCGCTCAGAAGGAAGACCAACCTCGTCACGGGCGGATTGAAGGTATACTGGGCAAGTAGTACCTTTTCCACTCTTTCATCCGGCGGGTTCAGACTCCTCCATCGTCTCCTACCGTTTACGAAACAATAGGAGTTTGGGATATCACCGAAAAGCACGAGCTTATCGCCTTTATAGTAGCTCGGTCTGAGGAGAAACTCCATCTTGCCGTTTCCCTCCAGCCTTACAACAAGACCCCCGTTCTCCTGACTGAGCTTTATTGAGGTTATCCTGGCTATCAATCCCCAGCAGAAGGTTGAAAACCAGAGGGTTGAAATCAGGATCGCAATGATGATGAGGATCTTTAGCCTCATTGTCCCTTCACCCCCTTGATCTTCAAGGTTTTACTCCCTCCTTTTGTCAGTCTGACGATCACATCGTCGGGATCGATCCTCTCGACCGTAAACCTGCTCGTTGGGTCGCTCTCCCCCTCCTCGAATATCCTGCCGTTTACGACGGCCATCGCTCTGGATCGACTCCAACAGATCGTCGTGAGCTTCAGTTCGATCCCTTCATCCCCTTTCTTTTTCAGGAGATCCGGGGGCTCGAACGGGTCTTTTGAGGGTAAAGGGGTGATCGAAGTGGGACGCAGAATCGATTTGAGCATCTCATTCAGCTTCTCGTTCTCCTTCACCTGATGTGTTAGCCTCAGCATTGGCATAGCGGATATCCTTCTCTCGATCAGCCGATACTCCATCGCTCCGCATATGACCAGCAGAACGGCTATCGCGATGAATATAAGGTTATCGAGTCTCACCATCCGATTTCACCTCCGCCTTAATCGGACAGTAGAGGACGGCGAACATCAGATCGAGCTCCCTTGCCTTTATGGAGAAGGATTCGATCGAGATGAGCCTCTGGGAGCTCTCCAAATCCCGTATGAATCCTACCATTCCTCTGAAATCGCCCTCAGCGATGAGCCTGTATATGGCCTTTGAATACCCCCCCTTTTTATCCGCCACCTTGACCGATCTCACATCGGATAGGGAGTTTATCCGTAGCCCGTGTCTCCGGATCCCCAACTCTCTCACCCTTTCCAGTATATCTGGCAGATCCACCTCGGCTGGTATTCTGGCCAGGAACAGGTCGAGGGATTTCTCAATCATATTGAGCTCCTCCTCGTTGATCTCAGGGGCCTCCTTTATCTGTTTCTGTATCATGCTCAGGCTCTTCCGGTTGATCGAGATCTGCCTTCCAAGCGCCTCGATCTCCTCCACATTTGGCTTCCACACGATGAGGTAGAAGGAGAACATCGTTATGGCCCACATGAGCATGTATATAAGAGACCTCTTCAAAACATTCAGGAACATGACTATACCTACCTTGTAAGTGGAAGCTGGCCTGTTGAATCTTCTTTGAGCGGAAGCTTCAACTCGAAATTATAGAAGCCACCCCCTGAGGTGGTTTGACGATTCACGGAGATGGAGATAACCCCCTTAAAATACGGCGACCTTTTAAGCCGTCGGATGAACTTCTCTATACGTCCAAGGTCGAGGGCGGAAGCCGATATCCTGAGCGATGGTATTCCCTGCGATTCCACCCCGCGCAGATATATGCCTTGAAGCCATATCCCATCCGGTATTGCCCTCCAGATATCGGTGAGCTTATCCGCCCATGTCCTTCTCCTCCCTAAAGCCTCCCTCACCATCTCGAATCTTTTCTCCAGCTCGGATTTCCTTTCGAGAAGGGAGTCCAATTTCCCCTTCTCCTTCTTGAAGGCGTTAATCGCTGTAACCAACCTCACGTTCTCCGCCACGTATCTCTCCTTTAACGCCACAAGTTGCAAGGCGATGAGTATGAGGAAACCGAGTATCAGGAATGAGAGGAGGAGTATGATTATGTTCCTCACACTATATGGGCTTTCAGGCGCATATTCAGGTGGAAGCAGATTTACCTCTACTACCTTCATTCCGCCATCACCTTCAAAGCCAACCCTATCGCCGTGGCGAACAGAGCTTGATTGTCAATCATCTCTTTCACCCCTTCACCCCTTCGATCCAGATCGAACCGGTCAAGATATCTTATCCTCTCCACAGGGAGGGAGAGCTCGGACGAGAGAAGCTCCACCATAAAGGGCAACTGGGAGAGTCCGCCTGTCAGGATCACCCGCTGCGGAGGGGGATAATCGGCCATGTGGTACTCAAACCGGCTTTTTAACGATTGTATCAGTCCATCCGGCCTTTTCATGGCAGATAGAGGCTCAGCAGTATGCCGCCCACTATAGCGCCGATGATCAGAGTCATGATCGGGATCACCATCCCGCTCAACCTTTCAACCGATCTATCTATCTCCTCCTCACATATGCGGGATATCCTCTCGAGCATCTCCGGAAGTCTCGCCGCCTCCTCGCCCGATGAGATCATCTGTATGACCATGGGCGGGAAGATGCCGCTTTCCATGAGCGACTTGGATAGGAGCATTCCCCTGTTAACCTGATCCCTGGCCCGTCGCAGGATCTGGGATAGGAAGACGTTCTTAGAGGCATTGGCGACGATGTCCAGAGCAAGGAGATAATCCACGCCGTTTCCCAAGAGCAATCCCAGGGTCCTGGCGAAATGACCTATGGCGATCTTCCTTATCAGGGGGCCGAAAAGGGGCATCTTGAACTTCATCTCATCCCATATGTATCTTCCTGTCCCGTTCGATATGGCCTTTTTGAGGATGATGGCTGTCGATATAATTCCCAGAAGGAGAATCGCTCCTCCTCGTCCCTGTATGAATCGGCTCACGTCCAGAAGGATCTGAGTCGGTCTGGGCAGATTGACGACGCCGTTATAGAGGTCCACGAATTGAGGGACGACGAACCTTATGAGGCTGAAACAGAGCATTAAGGCGAACCCGAGAGTTGTCAGAGAGGGCATCAGGGATGATTTCACCTTGCCCTTTATCCTCTCCCTTTTCTCGATATCGGTCGCTATATCCATAAGCACGTTCTCGTAGGAGCCGCTGGTTTGAGCCGCCTCCATCATGTGGATGTAGAAACGGTCGAACACCTTCGGGTACATCCCCATCGCCTCCGCAAGCGACCGTCCTCTCTCCACCTCCTCTCTGATTTCACCTATAACCTCCTTCAGCGTCACATGATCCGTCTGTTCCTCTATGATCGAAAGCGATTTGACGATATCTACACCTGCTTCAAGCATCATGGCGAACTGTCTGGTGAAGATCGCCAGATCCTTGGGCTTGACCTTAGATTTGATGAGAACGATCCTCCTCAGGACGGAGCCTGATCCGGGTTTATGTCCTATGGGTGAGACGGACATCACGCGCAGTCCCCTATCCCTAAGCTGTCTCACGAGTGAGGAAACAGTTTCCGCCTCGATGGTTCCCCTCCTCAGCATTCCTTTTTTATCCCTGGCGGAAAATCTAAACCTCGCCATTCCTAATCTCCCCTCACCCTCAGAATCTCTGAGAGGAATATCCCAACAATCCCGGGGTCAAGCTCTTTGCCTGCCATCTCCTCCATTTTATCCACGATCGTCCTCCTCGAGCCGTTCGTCTGAGAGGAATTGAGCAGCAGCTCCTCATACCTCTCGGCCACGGAGACTATCCTGGCACCTATGGGTATCTTCTCGCCCTCCAACCCGTCCGGATAACCGGTTCCGTCGAAGTTCTCGTGATGATGTCTGATTATGGGGGATGAATCGGCCAGGAGTTTGATCTCCCTGATCATGTTCGCACCTGCGACCGGATGGTTTTTAAGGCTCTGCCAGGGCTCCTCCAGCACCGGTTCCCATACCTCATCCCGACATTCGAGTATGCCTATGTCGTGCAGCGCGGCGCCGTAATAGAGTCTGTCGAGCTCTTTCCCGTTTACCCCCAGGAGCTGTCCCATGAAGGTGGATGCCTCGGCGATCCTCCAGCAGTGCCCGGGGAACATTATCCCCCTCCTCACCCCGATCGTTTCGATCGCCTTGACGAATATCTCTATCGAGTTTGAGAAGAAGTTCCGATATCGCTCTAGCCTCTCGGCGAACGTAATTGCGACGGCCACCTGACGGGCCAGCATCTCCAACAGTTCCAGATCCTCTCGGATGAATCCTCCATCTCCGACTTTGTTTATCACCTCTATCACGCCTATGACCTTGTCCCCCTCCTTCAGGGGAACGCATATCAGATTTCGTGTCCTAAGCCCTGTGATCCTGTCCACCTCTCCGGTGAATCTGGAGTCCGATTCCACGTCGTTAACGATTGCCGATTCGCCGGTTTGAGCGACCCACCATGCGATTCCGGAACTCACTTTGATTCTTCTCAGGATGGGTGCCGTTTTGCCTCTGGAGTGCTTGAAATAGAGGTGAGATCTATCATCGCTGAAGATAAGGATCGATGAACCCTCGGCGGATACCAGATCGCTGGCTAAAGTCCCTATCCTCTGCAGAAGCAGATCGATATCCTCCGCCTCATAAAGGACGGATGATATCATCTCTAGAAACTCCTTATCCCTTCTCATGGTTCTCACTCCAGAGTTCTGCTTATCACTTCCTCAAAGGTCGTTATCCCCTTTGCGACCTTTCCGAATCCGTCCTCCCTGAGCGTTCTCATGCCCTTTTCGATCCTGGCGAACTCCTTGATCTCCATAGCGGTTTTTCCCTTGAGGATAAGCTCTTTTATCTCCTCATCCACCACGAGGAGCTCATGTATGGCTGTTCTCCCTTTCAGTCCCGTGAAATTACACCTCTTACATCCTCTTCCCCTGGATATATGCAGATCTTCCAGCGGAATCCTATGTTCTCTCAGCAGATCGAGCATCTCACCGGTGGGCTCGATCTCCTCCCTACAGTTATCGCATATCCTCCGCACCAGCCTCTGGGCTACAACGAGCAACACCGAATCGGCGACGAGAAATGGATCGATGCCGAGGTCTACCAGCCTCGTGACGCTGCTGGAGGCGTCGTTGGTATGGATGGTGCTGAAGACCAGATGTCCGGTCAGGGCTGCCCTTATGGCTATGGAGGCCGTCTCCTGATCCCTCATCTCACCGATCATTATTACGTCGGGGTCCTGTCTGAGGAAGGATCTGAGCACTCTGGCGAAGGTCAGGCCGATCTCCTCCTTGACCTGCACCTGCACTATCCCCTCGAGGTTATACTCAACAGGGTCTTCCACGGTCAGTATCTTCAGCTCCGGCCTCTTTATGGTGTTGAGCGCTGAGAAGAGGGTGGTGGATTTACCGCTTCCGGTCGGGCCGCTGACGAGTATCATTCCATAGGGCTTCCTTATCATTTCCTCGAACGTCCTCAGGTTCTCATCGCTGAATCCGAGCTCCGAAAGCGGCATTATAGCCCTGCTTTTATCCAGTATCCTCATAACAACGCTTTCGCCATAAACGGCGGGTATGACGGATACCCTCAGCTCCACCTTTCTCGGCCCTACCTTGAGCCCTATTCTACCGTCCTGCGGAAGCCTCTTTTCGGCTATATTCATCTTGGAGAGGATCTTGATCCTGGATATGACGGCGTTATGGAGCGGCCTGGGAATAGGACGTTTATATTGCAGGCTGCCATCCACTCTGAACCTGACGGCCGATTCCCTGGGGAAAGGCTCGATGTGTATGTCGCTTGCTCCCTCCTTGATAGCTTGAAGGATTATCTTCCAGACGAGCCTTATCACGTATGACCGTTGTGTCTCCTCTATGGCGGACCCCATAAGATCGATCTCCGCTCCCTGTTCCTCCTCTTCCTCAAGGTACTCCTCGATCTCCCTTATTTCATCAAGCTCATCTTGAAGGAGGAAGTCGTAGACCACTTCCTCGCTTTCCCTTCCATATATCTCCTCCAGTTTTCTCTTTATCTCTGAGGGCAGAGCTAGGTAGGGTTGTATTTTCAGCTTTGAATGTGTTCTGATCTCCATCTCCCTCAGGGCGAAGAGATCGAAGGGATCGGCCATCGCCACCGAAAGCGTCCCATCGTCTCTACCTATGGGTATGCTGATCAACCTTCTGGCCATCGCCTCGGGGAAGAGTTTAACCACATCGGGATCGAGCTCTTCGTCTATGAGCTCCACATATCCTATCCCCCATTCCTCCGAGGCGGCCTGAAGGGCGGTAGTGGCATCGAGCAGGTGCATATCGACAACCACTTGATGTAGATATTCCCCGCGCCTTGTTCCCTCGATTAGAGCCCTCTCTATCTGCTCCTCGGTGAGCAACTTCCTCTTTCTGAGCACCTCCTCATATTTTTTGTTCAGCGCTGCCTTTCCCAACCTATCGCCCCCCGGAGCATCCTCGCCAATTCCTCAGGATTTCTCGCCATTCCCATAGCCGTCTCATAGCTGATCAGTCCCCGCAGATATAGTTTTCTCAACGCTTGATCCAGCGTCTGCATTCCGAACTCCCCTCCGGTCTGTATCTGAGCATTGATCAGGTGGGTTTTACCCTCCCTTATGAGGCTCCTTATGGCTGGGGTGGCCACCATTATCTCCAGAGCCAGCACCCTACCCCTGCCATCCTTCCTGGGCAAGAGAGCGTGAGATAGCACCCCTTGGAGCGTCATTGAGAGCTGAATTCTGATCTGTTCCTGCTGCTGGGCAGGGTACATATCTATGATCCTGTCCACCGTCTGATCTGCCCCGATGGTATGCAGTGTAGTTAGGACGAGATGGCCGGTCTCAGCAGCACTTATAGCTGCCATGGTCGTCTCCAAGTCCCTCAGCTCACCTATCAGGATCACATCGGGATCCTCCCGAAGGGCGTATTTCAGCCCGTCGTAAAAGGAGGCAGTGTCCTGTCCCACCTGTCTCTGGCTGATGTAGCTGAGCTTGTCCTCATGCCAGAATTCTATCGGGTCTTCGATGGTGATGATATGTTTCCGGGCGTTGGAATTGATATGGTCTATCATCGCCGCCAGCGTGGTGGATTTGCCGCTCCCTGTCGGGCCGACCACCAGTATAAGCCCTCTGGGCTTCATGGCCAGATCGGCTACGACCGGGGGCAGGCTGAGCTCTCTTATCCCCCTCACCTTGAACGGTATAAGCCTCAACACGGCCGCCGGAGTTCCTCGCTGACGAAACAGATTGACTCTGAACCGGGCCAGTCCCTCCACGCCGAAGGCAAAGTCGAGCTCCTTCTTCATACACAAACCTAACCCCGGAGTTCGGCTGAAACCCTATAGCTGTGAACCCCGTCCCCCGATCCTGCCATGTCACCGTCTGATTCCCCGCCGTCGCCAGATCGGATACATCCCTAGGAGAGGCAGCACAGTTGATGTAGGTACCGTTCGTCATCTTGTAGGCCTCTTCGGCTGTCCTGATCCCATCCAGGTTAGCGCTTGCCTCGGTGTGTTTGGCGCTGCTGCGCAGCTTCGTATAGACCGGAATACCCACACCGGCCAGTATCGCTACGATGGCCACGGCTATCAGGAGTTCCATAAGTGTGAAGCCTTTCTCCCTTTTGGAAAGCCACCCTGTCATGGCCTTCAACCTCCCTTTCTCGATGTTTTTTAACGAACTGAAGCAACTTCTATGCCAATCCCATTGGCCTTATGGTATGTTTTTTGCTCCTTTCATCGACGGAGGAAGGTTCGCGGGGAGGTCAGAGAAATGGGAAAGGTGAAATTGGGATTCATAGGCGCGGGCGTAAGAGCTCAGCTGCTGCATATGGCCAGCTATAGGGAGATAGAGGGGTGTGAGTTGGTCGCTTTATCGGACGATAGAGTAAGATCGGCTCAAGTGGCCGCTCAAAAATACGGTATCGGGAAGATCTACCGGGATTACAGTGAGATGCTCGATAAGGAGAAACCGGATGGCGTGGTGGTAAGCACGGATTTCAGATCCCATCATATCCTTTTGCCCGATGTGATTAAAAGGGGGATACCGGTGCTGGCCGATATTCCCATAGCCGCATCGGTTGAAACGGCCGAGCGCCTTGTCGAGATGGCGGACAAAGCGGAAGCCCCATGCCATCTCGGATACATCAGGAAATTCGATCCAGCGGTGGAGATGGCTAAAAAAACGGTGGAGGACTGGAGGAGATCGGGGGAATGCGGGAGGATCACATATGTGAGAATCACCATGCCCTTCAGAGAATGGCCCTATGGGAGGATGACGGGGGAGACGTTTGGGATAACGCCTGAGCCGATACCCGATTATGTGTCGCCAGGACTTGAGTCCCTTTATCTCAGATTCATCACCTTCTATATCGGACAGATAAACCTATTGAGATACCTGATAGGTGAGGGGATAAGGGTAGATTACATCGATCCGAACGATGCTTTGGTCGTGATGATCTCAGAAAGCGGGGTCACCTGCTCGCTCGAGATGGCCCAATACGGCCTCAGAAACAGATGGGAGGAGTTCTACAAGATATGTTTTGAGGACGGCAAGATAGACCTGAAACTCGCCGCTCCGCTTTCAAAGGATGCGAGCGACATCCTGATATATAGGGGCAAATCGGGTGAATTCCTAAGGCCGGATCTCCCACGCTATCCTGCCGCCGTGAGGATGGCCGAGCATTTCATAAACTCCATACTCTTCGAAACTCAGCCCCTATCAACTTTTAAGGACGGCCTCAGGGATCTGATAGCGGCCGAGCGGTATATAACGAGAAACAGGAAACGGGATATCGGTACATCTCGACGTAATGCCTTGTAAGTTCTATGTATCCCCTGCCGTGTTCCTTTGTCTCGCATATATCCGTCCCTTCATGTAACTCGTTCCACGTCTCTATCATTACCATTCTAGGCCTTCTCTCCGGATCGATCGCCAGCACCTCCTCCCATGCCCGTCTGTAGAAATCCCCGCCCTCACGATCTACAACGAGCGGTTTTCGGCCTGGAACGGCATGATGATCATACCCCGGGCCGATGGATGCTACGGAATGGATCCTGGGCTTCAGCGCTCCTCCCCATGCATAAACCGCATCCGCATCCCCCTGCCAGGAGATCTCCTTCACCACAAAGGGTTCACAGGCGAAATCCTCCTTGAAACGCCTCTTGAGATAAGGTATCGCCTCAGGGTCCTGTCTCGCGGCGAAAGCTGCGCTGTAGAGAAAGATAACCGGTCCGCCCTTTCTCATCATCCAGCATCGCGGCGGTATAAGGCTGAAGAAATCCCGCACGGTCGCATAGAACCACCTTTTCCCTTCCTCACTCGCCAGATCGGCGTGAACCCCATCGGGATTATGCCTAAGCGTGCTCGTGTCGTAGAAAAGGGCTATCTGAGGGGGCTGCCTACCCTCTGAACGGAGGGAATCCCAGGCTTGAACGAGCGGGGGAAGACCCTTGATACTCCATCCCTCAGGATGCCCCGGAACGCCCCAATAGACGGGCGCTATGAAGTCTATCCCCGCATCCATCACGTCCAGCAGCTCCTTCCTCCACCATCTGCTGGATTTGTAGCTTACCATCTCGGGATACACGGGATGATCGACCAAGGCGTCTGTCCCGTCGGGATTGATGAAATGGGCCTTGGAGGGGTAATCGTACCAGTAGAAGAAGAAGGTGCCCACGACCGGCTCATCATCTCTGAAGGCTCTCGCCGGTTTGATATCATCGGGTTTAAGGTCGATGAATCTCCCCGGCGGCTCCGTCATCCTTTCCAGCCCCGGTTTTGCCACATGGAGTCCGAGGCCCGTCAAAAGCAGAAGGAGCAAGTTCCTCATCTTCGGTACACCCCGAATCCGTCCGGGGTCGGTGCCACATAACCCCGGCTGAAATGTCTGCGGCATACCTCGTGAAAAAGCTCAATTCGAGAACATAGAGGTTCAAGGAACGGTTTTGACAGCCGATTCGCTCCCACCTCCGGAAGATAATCGTTATGCACGATGAGCAATCCGCCTTCTTTCATACGGGGTGCTATGAGCTCCGCCAGGAGCGCATATATCCCCTTCCCTCGATAGATGGAGGGATAGGAATGATCTCCATCAGCGTCCAGCATAGCGAGATCCACATCCGCCGGAAGATCGGGGATCACGTTCTCGGCTTTGTCCCTGATGACGGCGGCTATCTTATCGTAGCCGAGCCGCTTTAGGTTCCGCTCAGCGAGATCGCACACCCCGGGGTTTGGATCTATCAACAGGGCTTCTCCCCTTCCCTCGGACACCCCGGGAAGCGCCCAGATCGCCCAATAGCCATAGTAGGAACCCATCGCCACCATCCGTTTCGGTTTCACCGCCATGGAAAGCATATAAGCCAACTGTGCCTCATCCGGATGGATATAGGTTCTAAGCCCATCATGATCGAAGAGCTCCTCCATACTGGAGCGGAATCGTTTGAACTTATTCCTATCCGGGCGGTCTTGGATGAATCCCTCCCGGAGCAGATCTTCAAAGATAGCCTCAGCATTGGCCTCGAAATCGGGGGGATAGCGGGAGGCCAGAAAGCGGAGAGTTCGTCGGCCGCCGACCGCTCTCTCCAGATCCTCGGCGTTCGCCTCGAGCCAGTTGAGGTAATCCTCATATGGTATCCGGCCCGATCGATAATCCCGGAAGACCTCATATGATGAAAGGGCCGCGATCACGTGCCTAACGATCGGTCCTGAACTCATCTCGATCTCCTCCACGATAGTCTGCCGGATAATAATACCCGAATTCCGTCGTGGAAGCAAGAGAAGGTTCCAATAGTTTCTGGACTTTCCCGTAGGGGTTCTGGTATAATCAAGCGATTGAAATAACGGATTCACAGATGCGGTGGGGAAATGACTACGATTTCGATGCTTAAGAAGGCAGCACTCTTTCATGAGGTGCCGGACGAAGTCCTAGAACATCTCGCCTTCTCCTCTCAGGTATTGGAATATTCGCCGGGTGACGTGCTTATCGAGCAGGGCGATCCCGGCGATGCTCTCTATCTGGTGATCGAGGGCAGCGTGAGAATACTCCGCGATGGGGTGGAGATCACACAGAGAGGTGCCGGCGAGTGCATAGGGGAAATGGCCCTGATAGATAATGCGCCTAGAAGCGCATCGGTGGTTGCTGCTGAGCCCATGAGAGCCATTCGGATCACAAGGGATGATTTCTGGAGGATGATCGAGGAATATCCGAGCGTCGCCCGTCGTCTTTTACGTCTGTTAACCTCCAGGATAAGGCAGGATACGCTTCGCCAGATGGAGGTATTGCAGGAGAAGGCAAAGCGGGAACAGGATCTGAAACGGGCGGCTGAGATCCAGAAAAATATGTTGCCGTCGGGTGAGCTCAGGGTCGGCGATCTGCATCTATGGGGCACCTGCGTGCCTGCTGAGACGGTCGGAGGCGATTACTTCGACTACATCGCTCTGCCCAACGGAAAGGTATGTTGCATAATAGCTGACGGCAGGGGGCACGGGATAGATGCCGCTTTGCTCGTAGCACTTATAAGAAGTGCCCTGCACACGCAGATCAGAATCGACCCGTCTCCGACCGCCGTGATGGAAACCCTCGAACAGGTTGTCATAGATGCCGGTAGAAGAACCCATGCTTACGTGACCTGCTGCTATGTGCTTTTTGAAGATGATGTGTTCCACTACGTCAACGCTGGACATCCATATCCGCTTCTTTGTAGAGGCAAGGAGATCATCGAACTGGAAGCCACAAATATGCCTCTTGGCTTCGGATACCTCGATCCCCACCCCTACGACTTCGTAACTGTGGAGTGGTTGAGCGGCGACGGACTGATGATGTATTCAGACGGTATAGTTGAATCCGAAAGCCCTGAAGGGGATCTCTTCGGGTTTGAGAGGCTCTTCAACCTTGTGGCCAGCTGCCACTGTGATCCACCCCATAGATTGGGACGCAAAATACTCGATGTCCTGAACGAGTTCAGAGGTGGCAAACCTCCGGCCGACGATATAACCATACTCCTGGCTAAGCGCGAGAGGAGATAACCCTTTCCGTCTCCTCGGCGGCGATCTGGGCCCATTCCCAAAGTCTTCGCGGCTCGTATCGAACAGTGGATATGTCCTTCATTATCACCTCGACGGCACATCCCCTTGTCTTCTCCAAGGCCCTGCGCAGTTCCTTACGGGCAAAATCGGGATTCCATTCATCCACAGCTAGAACGGCCGGATTGGGTTTGTATGAGATGACGTAGCTATCACCCACCTCCTCGGCGGCTCTATCGAGATCCGCCCAAGGGCTCATGGATATCTTGCGCAGGTTCGGTATGCTCCTCAAGATCCCCACCTTGTGGTGAAGCGGCTCACAGCAGCCGTAATAGGTCAGACCGAAACGCTCCAGCCATCTCCTCTCATACCTCAGGGCGAACTCCTCGTGCATTTGAGGCGAGACATCGGAGAATATCTGAGCCGTCGCACAGCCCCATAGATCCGCGCTCCGTATGTGATTCGGATCGAAATCCTCCTGAGGCAATTCATCGGTGTAGCCGTATCCACCTGAACCGATCCTTACGTTCCTGTTGTTTAATGACAGCAGATTGAGCTTTTCCAGTTGATCCAGCCTGCTGAGATGGGCGTTTACCAGCCGATCCATGGCCATATGCACGAGTTCCGGCCGGAGGATGAGGTCCATGAAGACCTGTTCCACCCCCCACCATGTGACCAGTTGATCCCATGGGGCAAACCATATTCCGGCCACCCCTCGCTTTTCAACCTCCAGTATGCCGTCGAAGAGATCGACCATCATCTGATAGTTTCGCTCGCTGGCCTCGGCATCATGCGTTATCACAGGCGTTTTTATCTTCTCCAGATCCTTCTCGCTTCCGATCTGAGGGTGAAACCTTCTCGAGGCGACGCCCCTGGCGTCGACCCTGACGATATCCGATACCTCTCTGATCCCGAATCCGGTGTCGCGGATGACCAACGGGGAATAGATCTTCCTCTCGACCACCATATCTCCCGGCATATGTTCCCACTGGTATATGGTTCTTCTGAGCTGCGCTTCCAGCCCACGGGCGAAGGGATGTGTTGATCGGATCTCCAGCTCACCGCTTACATCCATCTCATGCCAGGGGATCTCGTTGATCCAGATCATCGGCTTTACGGGTTCAAGTTGGTTCAGCCGGCGCCACATCTCGGCTTTCTCCCTCTGCACGGGCAGATCGGCTATCTCGGCCACCTTTTCAGCGAGCTGGCGTAGTATCGTTTTGTCCTTCTCCGGTATCTCCATCTATCCTCTCACCTCCCCGGTTGAAAGGGGGCAGCTCGATGTTCGAGCGGCCTCCTGATGAGATCCTCATTTGAGCGGAAGTTTCACCCATCTCTCCTCTCTGGAGGATTTGTATATGGCCAGGATTATTTCGACCGATTTTCTCCCCTCATATCCGTCGACAGCCGGTTGGGCTCCGTATTTGATAACCTGTATGGCGTCCTCTACGATGTTCTTCGGGTGCGGCTCAATCTCTATCTGAGGCTCTTCACCGACAAACTCCCATACCTGGGGACCTTTCCCTATAACCCCCTTCAGCCCATGTATCTCGATCATGGTCGTTTTCCCTTTCGGGCAGGTGGTCGTGGTGAGAATCGTTCCCACCGCTCCGTTTTTGAACTTAACGAGGGCAGCGGTGAGATCTTCGGTCTCACAGTTCTTATGTCCGTATACGCCGTAATGTCCGCATACCGAATCGACCGGCCCCATGAACCATTGCATGAGATCTATCTGGTGAACTCCCTGGTTCATTATGGATCCTCCACCGTCCAGCTCCCAGGTTCCGTGCCATCCCTCATAATACTCCTCCGATCGCCACCATTTCATTCTGACCTCGATTAGTATCGGGTCGCCGATAGCCCCTATCTCGATCGCCTTTTTGATCTTTCGATTCCATCCGTTATATCTTTCGCCGAAGTCGACCATCAGTTTGACGTTTTCCTTTTCGCAGGTCTCTATCAGTGCATCGCACGCCTCAAGGGTGATATCCATGGGTTTAGTGGTTATCACATGCTTGCCGGCCTTGGCGACATCCATACCGATTTTGCCATGAAGCCCGCTGGGCGTCATCACCATAACGACGTCTATATCATCTCTCTCAAGCATCTCATGGTAGTTTTCATATGTGTCACAGCCGAAGCTCTCCGCCGCCTTTTGCCTTCTCTCTTCGATAAGGTCGGAGACGGCGACCAGCTCGGCTTCCTTTGCTTCCATAACCATTCTCGCCCTGGACATCCCGACGCCTAAACCTATCACCCCAAATCTGAGAGGTTCACCCATGATAAACCTCCTCATCCGATTTGATCCTGAATTATAACACAGTTTAAAACTGAAGGAAAGTGTATTCCATGCGAGGTAAACTAACTGCGGCGGGAGATCGTCTAAAGGATCAGTCAATTTTAAACTCTCAGGGGGTAAGGGATGAGAAGAATCAAATTGTATCTCCTGATCATATCAACCCTTATCAGTTTCTCGATGCTTTCAGGCGGGAGCGTTCTTCAGCTTATCCCGGACTCATCGGTGGGGTTTGTGAGGGTTAAGTCGCTCAGAGGGTTGAGCGATAACCTGAAGGAGCTGGTCTCCCAGATGACGCCGATGGGGACGGAGCCGGGCGGTGATCCTCTGGCGGCATTGCTCAGGAGATCCTTCGGCGGAAAATATCAAAACGTCTCAGATCTGGAGAAGCTCGGATTTGACGTGAAAGGCGATTTCGCCGTTGTCTTCACGACACCTGATCTGAAGGAGTTCTTCGTTCTGATAGGCGTAGCGGATAGGGCCAAGCTCGAGGCATCACTGGCCGCTTTGATCCCTAATCCACAGGCCGATATCTACTCCGGGGCCAAATACTACAGGTCCAGCGAGGGGTGTTACACGATATTGCATAACATCTTCGCCTTCAGCAATGACTTCGAGGGACTGAGGGCAGCGATAGATCTTTACAGCCATAGATCAAAACCCATCCTGGAGAACGCCGAATATCAATCCTTATCGCTGAGCATGGATGATGACGTTGCCGCTTTCATAAAGGTGGCCGATATAATGGGCATATATGGTGCTCTCATAGAGCAGCTTCCCCATCAGATCGAACGATCGGGCGAATCGAACCCCGCCGTATCCCTGTTAAGAGCACAAAGCAGAATGGCGGCGGATATGATGGGTCAGATCCAGCTTCTGGGGATAAACGTCGAAATAGAAGGGGTGAAGGTGAGGATAGACAGCGCCGTCAGATTCAAATCCGGATCGGAGTTGGCGGACCTCAGCGGGGGGAAACCCGTCAAACTCGATGAATTCTCGAATCTGCCGCCTTACCAGGTATGCGGGGTGGGAGATCTAAAGGGGATATTTATGCTCACGCGTGAGAAGATGAAGGATCAAATCCAGGTGGACAAGGAGACGGAAAGGCTCGTGAGTGATTTCTGGGCCGGCGTGGGCGATATGATCTCATTTGCCCTCAACATCTCCGGTCCTCCCTTCTATGAAGGGATACAGGTTTTCAAAGTTGTGGACCCCGAAAAGGTGAGGAGGTATCTCGATTCCTCGCCGAGGTTGATCAGGAAGTTAAACGGGATGTTGCCCGGACAACGGATACCTTTCGAGGTCGAATCGGTCGAGCAGGGCGAGACGGAACTGTATAAGGGGGTGGAGATAAAATCGCTGAAGGTAAAATATAAGGTCACTCCCGAAACAGCGCCTCAAGGCGGAGGGATTCAACTTCCTCCGGAGATCAAGATCTTATACGCCACCAAAGGTGATAGGCTTATAATCGCCGGATCGATCTCCTCAAATCCGATCCACGACGTCTTAGACGCCATGGAAGGGGGAAGTTCGGCCGCGGATATGGATGGATTTTACGGGACTACCGGAGAGCTACTACCGAAACCGACAACCGTGGTGCTCATCTCGCCGCTGGGGATAATCAAGTCTATCCTGAAATCCATCTCAGCTTCTCAACCGAATGCCGCTGCCACGTATATGCTGATTCAAAACGTTCCCGAAAGATATAGCATGGCCATATCCAAATCGGGAACGGACGAAAGAGGTGTGGCGCGCGGTAGGATGAGCCTTTCGCTGGAGGATATAAAGCAGATCACATCGATATCGGGCGGCGGAGCGCGTTAAAGCTTGACTTCTCTCACCCCCTTCCCCGCGGGGAAGGGGGCAAAGGATCGGATCAAGGTCGTTAAAACAGGAACTTATACGTGGGTGTTTTGAAAAGCACTCCCCTGAGAGTCCAGAATCCCCCTACGACGAACTCACCCAAGATTAATCCCAGGAAAAACGGGATCAGCTTCCTATGGGTTTTGATCCCCCCATGCTTAAGTATCAGGTATTTTATCAGCCAGCTGACGAAGATCGAAAACCAGAATAGGTTTATGGACCAGCTATTCGAGACGGCGAATCCGGCAGGATGGAACGGGAACCAGAAGAAGCGCATTCTCATCCAATACAGCAGCAGCGTCGATCCGAATCCCACAAAGATGGCAGCCGTAGCCGGGATATCGGCCGGACGAGGCGCTGTAAGCCAGCTTTCAAGCCTGCTGAAGGCCCTCCAGGCATATCCCGTCTTGCCGCCGTATCTGTACGCCGCATCCAGATATCCCCATGCTGAGGCGAAGAAACCCAAAGTCCCGGCGATGATGATGGCCAGGAATAACCTCCGCACGTTCATGCCGGATCTCTCTGCGAGTTTAAACCCTTCAAGCTGATGGGGCATCGGATGGCCTCGATACGCCCTGTTGAAGAAATGGAAGAAGGAGATGGTCGTCAGATCGTACGGGCTGAAGGATCGGGTGGGGAGAGCGGTCGTCAGTATCATGTCCGGCCCTGAAAAGTGCAGATCATGGACGGGTGATCCCAGCTCAGCCCTCATGCGGGTTATCGCCGTCGATAGGGCAAAATACAGGATGAAGAAAATCACCGCCACCCAAAGGCTCATCCCCGCCCTGAGGCAGAAGAGCAGTATATAGGTAAATGCGATACCGCCAAGGATGAAGGCGACCCTGTAACTGACCGGTTCCCCCTGTTTTTCCCTCTCTCCGTGGATTACCCTCCTTATCACCTCGCCCAGATATCGCCTGCTGCCCCACATCGCCACGACGAATAGGCCGAGATAAGCCCCTGATGCCTGCTGATCCAGATACGGAAACCCGGGTAGATTTCTGAATCCCATGGAGGCAGCGGCTATCCGTTCGATCTTCCAGAAGATGTAGAAAAACCAACATGAAAAGGACAGATCAAGCGGAATGAAGAAGGCCATGCCGATGGCGTATGGGAAGAGGGCCACCGGCGTCCATCCGATGGCGTTCCACGGCTTTTCGGTGAAGAATGGGGCGATGTCGTAAAGTTTCCCACCTATGCCCGGCACCGAGGGGTAGAGAAAATGTAATCCGTTTATCACGTCCATCCCGCCGGCGAGCGCAAACCCCAGCCACATCAATCTGTTCCTCCAGAAACCCGAGTGGCTCATCTCCAGCGGGAGCTGTATGATCGGATAGCTCAGTTTCTCCTGCTCGGTCCATCTCCTCCTGAGGATCACGCTTATACAGGCCATGACGATGATCAGCGCCACGACGAGCGAACCCCAAGCGGCTATGGGTTTCACCCAAGCCATTATGTGTCTGCGCAGGTAAAGGGTGGATTCACCCTGTGAGTAGAGAAGCAGGATCTCCTTATCCCTTACCACCATCCAGTCCTTGATATATTTCCCGAAAAGGGACATCCACTCGTTTTCAGGCGTGGCCAGCAGGAAAACCCCGCTTATAAGTGGGATGAGTATCTGAAGCATATCCAACCCGCCCACCGCCGATGCAACTGAGAGCATCACGTATATCAGCAGAAGCTCACTCCGGTTGAGGGAAAAATCCGTTTTTAAATGCCGCACAGCGAGGTTCAACATGGTGATGAGGAAAAGGATGAATATCACGTTGTAAAAGAACGAGACCGTGGTGGGATATCCGGCGTTCCATATGGACGCATGCATCATCCAGAAGGCGTTGAGAAATATGAGGATCGAACCGATGAGTATGGCCCTGTATCTGGTCATAACAGTACCTCCACCGCTAAAAGGATAAACGCCGGCAGGGCAGCATACTGGAATCTCTCCGCATATCTGATAACCCTCCTTTTAGCCCTTCCTCTACCGATCGATGCGATCTGAGGCCAGATGTCTTCGACCGTTGTCGCCCAGATACCCCCTGTAGCTTTGGATACTCCCTCCAACACTCTTGTGTTGAGCTTGGAGATGACCCCTTTTTCGGGGAGAACCGCCCCTTGGACGGTTCCGATTCCGATGCAAAATATCCTGATACCCTCATCGCGGGCTTTTCGAGCGGCTTTCAGGATCTCATCTATCTCCTCATGAGCCTCTCCATCGCTTATAATCACCAGACATTTGGGGGTATCCCTCTCAGGGGAGAACGAGCTGATGGATTCCTCGATGAGCGGGGTAAACTTCGTGCCGGGCGCTGGGACCATATCTATATGGGCGGAATCTACAGCTAATCGCGCCGCCTCCAGATCCTCAGTTACGGGACAGATGGGGAAAGCCCGGCCCGCAAACAGTATGACACCAACCCGATCGCCGGAAATCCTCCTCAGCAGTGAGAAAGCCTCCTCCTTCGCCCTGCTGAACCTATCAGGTTGAACATCCTCACTGGACATGCTGGCCGAAACATCTAAGCCGATGATAAGCTCCATCGATGGAACCTCAACGATCCCCGATTTGAGGCCGTATTGCGGTCTAGCCAGGGATAATATGATCAACAGGAGCGAGCAGATAAGCAGGGAGAGCTTCAAGATCCGCAACCTGATCGAGATCGGGACAACGCATCTGACTCTCCTCAGCCGGAACAGATCCCGAACTCCTATGCCAATGCCGATTATCAGGGTGGGTATGATAAGCCACAGGAGAGAGGGTTGGGCGAACCTAAACGGCAAAGCACATCCTCCATTTCGTGCTTTAAGTGCCGAATAAGATTATCAGATCTCTCGGCGCATTTCAAGAGTTTTTGACGATAGATGACCTTTGTGATATACTAAACCTATCATCACGAGTAATCTTCCCCGTGGAGGTTTGCCATAAGAGGGATATCTAATAGAGCCAAGCAGGTTAAGCCGTCGGCCACTCTGGCCGTAAGCGCCAAAGCGGCCGAGATGAGAAAGGCAGGGATAGACGTTATCAGTTTCGGCGCCGGAGAACCGGATTTCGACACCCCCCTCCCGATAAAGGAGGCGGCGATCGAGTCGATAAGATCGGGATTCACGAAATATACCCCTAGCTCCGGAATCAACGAGCTCAAAGAGGCTGTGGTCGAAAAGCTCAGGCGTGAGAACGGACTCGATTATTCGCCCTCCCAGGTGATCATCTCCTGTGGTGCCAAACACTCGATCTACAACATCCTCATGGCCATATGCGATCCCGGCGACGAGGTCATAATCGGCGCGCCATACTGGGTAAGCTACCCGGAGATGGTAAGATTGGCAGGCGGAACCCCCGTGATCGTCCAAACATCGTCTCAAACCGGATATTGCATGATTCCGGATGATGTGCGTAAGAGGATCTCCTCGAAAACCAAGGCCATCATTCTCAACTCACCTGCTAACCCGACCGGAACCGTTTATCCGGAAGAGCTCCTGAGGGGAATCAGCGAGCTGGCGGTCGAAGCCGATTTTTACATTATATCAGATGAGATCTATGAAAAGCTGATATATGATGGGTTAAAGCACGTAAGCGTGGCAGCTCTGGATGAGACCTTCAAAGAACGGACGATCCTCGTGAACGGTGTCTCCAAGTCGTACGCTATGACCGGCTGGAGGATAGGATATGCCGCCGGTCCTGAAGAGGTGATCAGCGCCATGAGCAGAATACAAAGCCACAGCACCTCTAACCCAACCTCTATCTCGCAGGCGGCTGCTCTGGCGGCGTTGGGAGGGGACCAGGACGAGGTTGAGAGGATGCGAAAGGTTTTCGAAAAACGGCGTGATCTGATCTGCTCGAAGCTGGATGAGATAGAGGGGATCAGCTATGTCAGACCCCAAGGCGCCTTTTATGTCTTCCCGAACGTCTCGTTCTATTTCGGGAAGAGATTGAATGGTAAGATCATAAACGGATCGCTCGATTTCGCCGATGCGATGCTCGAGTCGGCCAATGTGGCCCTTGTGCCCGGAATGGCTTTCGGCGACGATGGATGCGTCAGGCTCTCCTTCGCCACTTCGGAGGAGACGATCGAAGAGGGGCTTGACAGGATAAAAAGGGCTCTGGACGAGGTGGAAGGGTGATCGAGAGAACGCTGATACTGGTGAAACCGGACGGCGTCAGACGCGGTCTGGTTGGTGAGGTGATATCCAGGTTCGAACGCAAAGGATTTAGGATCGTCGGATTGAAGATGCTCAAGCTTTCACGCCAGAAGGCCGAAGAACTTTATGAACCCCATCGAGGGAGGGAATTCTTTGAGGGATTGATCCGGTTTATGACCTCAGGGCCGATCGTCGCCATGGCGATAGAGGGCGAATCGGCGATCTCGATCGCCAGGACGATGATCGGTGCCACAAGCCCAACTGAGGCCAAACCCGGAACGATTCGGGGTGATTTCTCGCTTGACACCAGGGAAAATGTCGTTCATGCATCCGATTCGCCCCGAAGCGCCGAAAGGGAGTTGGAGGTGATCTTCTCGCCGGAGGAGATATGCTGATATGCTGGAGATCAGGCCGTTCAGAGGCGTGCTTTATGACACGTCACGGGTGAGGATCGAGGAGGTGGTTACCCCGCCGTATGATGTGATCTCGGATCGAGAGAAGGAGTTTTATAAAAGCTTAAACCCATATAACATGGTCTACCTGCTGCTCGAGCCCGATTATCCCAAAGCGGCGGAGAGGTTCCGCAGATGGTTGAGGGAAGGAGTTTTGAGGCAGGATGATCGGCCGGCGATATATATATATCGCCAGGAGTTCCCGCATGGCGGACGGAAGATCGCCAGGCTTGGGTTCATCGCCAGAATGAGAATAGCCGATGGGGATGAGCTCATGCCACACGAGAACACCTTCGAAGGG
>JAGGXZ010000138.1 GCA_021162805.1 Candidatus Poribacteria bacterium | reverse complement strand
GGGGTCCTAGTGATAGGGATCAGCTCATTAGTTCGGAGGTCAATGATGAAGATGTCATCAGAGCGGGTAAAAGCTATCTTCCTCTCGTCGTAAGACCAGGAAGGATATTTGTCATCATGTCCCGTTCCATCGATACGTTTAACCTCGGAGCCATCAGGTCTGACGGTGAAGAGCCCAAGGGTGAGAAAGGGGAGATAAACATGACCTGAGAAGAGTATCTTATCCCCTTTAGGAGACCAGCTTGGATAACGCATGGCCGTGGCGGAGATCTTCGGATCTTTAAACGTGAGTTTTCTAATCCGCCTCGAGTGTAAGTCGACAATATAAGCTATCTGAGGAAATTGCCATTGATAAAAGACGATTTCGCTTCCATCAGGAGACCATGATGGATTGAAATACAGATTTGGTGGAGTAAGGATCTCTTCCCTTCCATCGCGCAGGTCAAGGATTCCGATGGAGGATGTGTTCTCATTAATAAGAGAGAAGGCGACCATATCCTCCTTAGACAGAGTAGGGAGCATTAAGAGGAGAAACAGAAGGGGAATAAATCGATATTTCATCGCAACACCTCATCTAGAAAATGATTAGGGTGTGCAATGTCGTGTTATTCACGAGGCCTTATAGGATCTGCTCTAATCCCTATTTATTGCACTCCCTAAAAAATGATTCTAGGAGGCAAGCATTATAACTTGCCTCCTGTCTTTGATGTCATTCCTTGGTAAAACTACCTGTTATGTTGGCGGTGTCCTGATAGGAGTCATTTCCTTCAAAGAGTTGAACCCTTGTCTCCGCCTCCATAGAATAAGTATTAGGGGCTAGATCACTCACATCTACATACATTTGTCTGGAGTCATAAAAGTCTGGGCCGCTGGGATAGAGAGTATTGGTAGCGATATGAGAAGAGTCCGGCCCTTCAAGCGTATAGGTGATACAGGCCGTAACACCGCCCACCAGGTTGTTCAGGAAAGCGGAGTGACTGCTGTAGAGAGCTTGGTAATCCGATCTGTAGACCAGGTTCCAGACGGAGACCGTGTAATTTACACCTTTCCAGCTTCCTGAGCTGGAAGCTGCATAAACGATGCTGACGATGAAGGTAAGCGACAGGAGGATTGTGAGGATCACAAACCCCATCGCCTCCTTGTTCCTCCTTATGCTGCGCATCTTACCTAACCTCCTTGTTCATTTGACCTCTCCCCTCTTGATCAATGACCAGAGGGTGTTAAGTAGGTTCAATGGCTTCACAGATGTAAAATTTCCCCACCAATCCGGACGAGAACCTTTAACCCCTGTGTTTTTTATCCTACCGCTGTTGAGATCCAACACATAGAGAAACCACTTCCCCTTCTTCTCAGATCCTTCAAAGATGATCCGATTGCCATCCGGAGAACATGCTGGATAATTAGCATAGATAAAACCCTCCAAAGCATATTTTCGAATAGTTCTCCCATCTAAAGCTAATAGGATCATATACCACTTCCCTCCCTCTGGGCGAGCAAACACAATCACCTTCTCATTCAACCAATCCATAGAGCCTCCCCACTCATCTCTGCCTGTTATCCCCCTCAATCGCCAGGTATCTGTATCTATGATGCTGATATTATGTTTTAATATGTCATGACAAGCTATGTATCTGCCATCAGGGGAGAGCTTAAAACAAACCGGGAATGAGCCTCTGAAAGAGATCTTATCTAGTATCTTCCCCTCAATGTCCACGACTAAGAGGTACCTTAACATCCTCTTGCCTTCGGGTAATTTCCCATCTACTAATATCCTCTTCCCATCAGGATACCAGTTGAGATCAGATGCCTCCTTTATTTTCTTGTTGAGAAGGCGGGGGTTTCCACCGTATGGGTCTGTTATGTAGACCGTGAAAAATCCATCTCTAGTTGAGATGAAAGCGATCTTTCTCCCATCAGGTGACCAAATGGGGTTGTAATCTCCAGCAGGATGGTTCGTGATATTTCGGATATTGCGTATCTCGTTTCTCACATCTATCTCCGCTATATATATATCCCCCTTTTCACAGAAAGCAAGTTTATCCTGGGCTGGAAGTGAGAAGGGAAACAACGCTGTTAAAAAGATCAAAATAATTCGCATAGTTTTCCTTTCCCTTTAAAATTGGGCCAACCTGAACAGGCAAAGCCTGCCCAGGTTGCTTCAAATCAAACTGCTGATCTCACCTTGTAAATACAAGGGTATCATCTGCAAATCCGTCGATATCAGGGTCATCAGGATAGGTTTGTAAATTTATCTTATCACCACCGCTGTCAAATATCTCCAGCCTAGTGTATGCACATAATATGTACTGGCCCGGATTTAGCCCGCTGACGTCCAAGGACAAAGTGTTGCTATAGTAACCCTCTTCCTTTGAAGGGACACCACCGTTGTCGTCAACGTTAATCCAGCCGCTATCCTGAACAATGTAACCTTGGGGTGCAAGTCCTTGTATTAAATGTTCGAAGTCATAGTGAACGAGAATTTTAGGGTTTGGGTAACCATTTTCCTTGCACCGGTTGTTGTATACCCATACGGAATGTGTGCTATACGTCCTTTTCTCGATATCGTTATAGTTTATCCACGAGACAGCAGATGACCAGGATACCTCTTCCGCCCATCCTCCTTCAGAGGAATAAAGGGCATAAACGATGCTGACGACAAACGCCAGCGAAAGGAGGGTTGTCAGGATCAGGAACCCAATCGCCTCCTTACTCATCCTTATGCTGCGCATCTTACCTGCCTCCTTGTTCATTTGATCTCACCTCTCTTGATCAATGACCAAAAGGTGTTGAGCAGGTTCAAAGGCTTCACCGCCGTATACCCTCCCCACCAGTCGAAGGAACTCCTCCGGAGACCTGTTAATAGCTTCTTAAGGTTGCGGGTTTTCAAATCGTAAAGATAGAGATCTCCTCTGGCGGAGAAGATTATCTGATTCCCATCCTTTGACCAAGTGCTCCTAGAAACAGTTTTTTTAAGATCCCCCTGTAGGGGAACTTCAGTGCGATTCCCATTTTCAAGATCCATGATGAAAAGTCCTTCATTTAACCCTGAGGCTGAATAGGCTATCCTTTTCCCATCAGGTGAGCAACTAGGATGGTCTTCCGATACCATTTTGGTTTGCGTAAGTTGTCTCTTCTCTCCAGTGACAGTATCTATGATAAAAAGATCAAGGGAGACCTGACCGGGTTTTCCAAAAGGTTGTCTGCTGAAAATGATTCTTCTGCCATCTGATGCCCAACATAAACTCCTCATGAACCACGTCTCTTTATCCCATCCCATCTCCCTAAGCTCTGTTCCGTCAGTTTTAACCGTAAAAACGGCATCCAGAGCCCCTGCTACGTTTTCTCTCTTCCCCTCAAAGATACCTATGAAAGCAATTTTATCCCCCCTGGGAGACCAGTCTGGAGAATGGAAGGAGATGAATTTATAATCCCCTTTAATTTCGAGCCTTCTAGGCATCCCACCGAGTGAATTAATGATGTAAAGTGTCGATTTCGAACAGCTGAAATTAACACATTCGAACAGGTTAAACACGATCTCTCTGCCGTTCGGAGACCAGGATATTTCTCCGATGGCTCTTCCGTCATTTACTACTGAAAAGATTGTATGTATTTTGCCTTGCTCAAGAACGCATATCTTTTCTGAAGGCCCCTCCTTTCTGACAAAAGCCAACTTCCCTTCAAGCCATGGCGAGGGAAAACCCGGCATACTATTCAAAAGGAAAACAAGCCAAATCAAGCTCGTTTTATAGGTCATCTTCCTTATCATGCTCATTCCTTTTTCATCGGGATTGAATAAATAAGCTGGAGCTGAAAAAGGTCTTCAGCCCCAGCTTGCAAGATCATTCTTTTGTGAAATTAGCTGTGGGGGCATCTACTCGATAGTCATCAATAGCTCCATCCCAGAACTTGACCTCGGTATATGCGTCTATCGTATATTCACCGGCAGGCAGATCTCCAACACCCACTATTACTTGGGCATACTCAGACAAAGTACCCCCTCCAGGAGCAAGTGTTCCATTTCCTTCGATGGTATTATAGTGGTTATTGTCCACTGTCTGTGAGAAGGTATACTCATAATTGATGTTATTATTTGGGTCAGTGTTATTCAGGTAAACAGAGTGTTCGCTTGATGTATATTGGTACTCTGGTCGATAACACAGATTCCAAACGGCGATGCTATAGTAAACATTGGAGTTATTGCTTCCCCAGCCGCTGGCCGATGTGGCATAAACGATACTGACGATGAAGCTCAGCGACAGGAAACATGTGAGGATCAAAAACCCTATCGTCTCCTTGCTTCCCCTTATGCCTCGCATTTGACTTAACCTCCTTAGCATAGATTAAAGCTTTGGACCCCGGACGTCGAAAGCCCAGCAGCCCAGCATGAACCTCAAATGCCTCCACCCATCCCTCAGCGTCCTCAGCTTCGATCTCCCACTTCATTCCTTTATTTTGATTAAACCCCACAAGGTATTAAACAGATTCAGAGGCTCAACGGCGGTACTTCTCCCCCACCAATCTGGGCGAGCACCCCGGATTCCTGTGTTCCTTACATCTCCTGATCTCAAATCCAGCACGAAGAGAAACCATTCCTCTTTCTTCTGAGAGCCCTCAAAGAGAATTCGATCACAATCCGGTGACCAAACAGGGCAGCCAGCATAGAGGAAACCTGGTAACGGATATTTCCGAATAGTATTCCCTTCAGGAGTTATCAAAACGGCGCAATATTTATCCTCCTCCTTATTAAGAAAGACGATCTCCCCTTTTTCTGACCAATCAAGAGAACCTGTTTCCCCTTCCCTCGTTATCGCTTTCAGCTGCCAGTTTTTCGTATCTATTATTCCAATCTGCCAGTCTAGGACGATAATACATGCTATGCTTTTACCATCAGGAGACCATTTAAACGGCGGATCCACGATAGCGGATAGTCGAATCCCGTCCAGCGGAATTTCACTTAATATCTTACCGTTTATACTCACTATAAACAAACTACTGAGAGCTTTTCCGAAGGTAGGATCGCCACAAACAGCTATTTTTCTCCCATCAGGAGACCAATCGGCGGCAAAAGGCCCAGCCTTTATCTTTTTATTGAGAGGATGAGGATTTCGGCCGTTTGAATCCATCACATAAACGGTGGAAAACCCATCTCGATCTGTAATAAAGGCAATCTTTCTCCCATCGGGAGACCATGAGGGGCAATCATCATAGGAAGGATGATTTGTGAGATTTCGTATTTTACCTGTTGGTTCACCTCTTCTATTAATATCTGCGACATATATTTCGCCGTCCTTTCCGAAGACCAGTTTATCGCTCATCGCTGAAGAGGATAGAAATACCAAAAAGAAAATCAAAAAGATCCTCATTTTCTCAGACCTCCTTGAAAACCTCAAAGGTGATCCATCCACCGGTGAAATTAAGCGGTCATGCAATGATTTTCCTGTAGGGGCACAAAAATATGCCCCTCATTCGCATCAAGTTAAGAATCGCCAAGAGCAAGTAAGATCTGAAAAGTTGCCGGATGAGCACGACGTTTGTTCATGCGACATGTTTGCTCTATCAACTCCTGCACCTGCTCAAGCAATGGACGAAGCGAAATCCCTTCTCGCAAGGCGAGCAGAAAGGAT
>JAGGXZ010000137.1 GCA_021162805.1 Candidatus Poribacteria bacterium | reverse complement strand
TTTCTCTCCGTCGTGATCCCCTCATCAGCTTGAAGGATCAGCGAGACCGATCCGGATGCCCCGCTTTGAAGCTTATCGATGCTCCATGAGATCTTATCCCCATCGATTCGCGCCCCGGGCGCGCTTATCAGCTTAAGTCCCTGCGGTAATGAGTCCGTCAACGTGATCCCGTTCAAGTCCAACGAACCCGTGTTCTTGTAGCTTATCGTATAGGTTACCTTATCGCCGGGTTTGACTTCGCTCCGATCGGCTCTCTTCTGAAGCATAATGGCGGCTGTTCCAACAAGGGTCTGAACGGGAGCCGATCGGAACTGTAAGGTCGGATCGGAGAGGCTTCTCACCAGAGCTACGTTGGTGAGGGTAAAGGACGATGTGGGGGCCGAATCGGATATCCTCACCACCAGCTTGACATCGCCTGAACCGCCTGTGGGGATCTCTCCGAGCGTCCATCTGACCGTCCCGCCTTCAAACTTACCGCCATTCGAGGCCTGGACGAAAACGAGGTTTGCCGGAAGCTCATCGATCAGCTCGGCATCCGAGATCGCCCCCCCCGTGTTTAGATATGAGATCGTATAGGTCAGCAGGTCGCCTTTCGTGGCCAGAGTCCTATCCACCGATTTTGTTACCTTTATGTTAACGGCCCTCTCGAGTTTTAGATCCACGTTCAACACGATCTGTCCCTGTTGGCTGGCGTCGACTTGAACCGGCCCGACCGATTTATACCCTTCCGGCACCTCAACCGCTTCCACAGCATACAGATCGGGTGTCAGATCTTTAAAGAGATACATGCCGTTCTGATCGGTCAGGGCCGTGGCAAGAAGGCTTCCGGCCGATGTCCTGAGTCTGACCTTCGCTTTGGGCACGGGTTTTCCGCTCGTCGCATCGATTAAATGTCCGGTTATGGCGTTCGAGATATAGTAGAGCTTTCCGAAGGCCTCCTTAGCATCCACATCAAAGGCGATCTGGAATCTCCTGCCCAGATTATCCAAAGCCTCCAAGGTTATCGCGTAGTAATTCGGCTTCGGGATGAAGATCATGAATCTTCCGTCCTCCCCCGTCAGGGCGGGTTTAAGCGGGACCATCGCCTTATCGCGCGCCATCAGGTTAAGACCCTGAACGGGTTTGTTTCCCCTGGAGAAATCCGTCACCACACCGGATATCGCTCCAGGATAAAATATGATCTTCACCGTATCGCTGGCCGATCCATATGGTGTATCCGCTGTGGCTACAGCCTGAGCTTCGACATATGTATCCCCTACCAGATCTCCGATAAGTTGCGTCACGGCTCTGCCATTTTCATCCGTCGATAGATCGATACTTTGACCGCCGTTAGGGAATTTGCCGTGGGAGGTGGTGATCGTTACCTTCGTGCCGGAAGGTGTAGGCCTTTTCAGCTCAGCATCGGCATATACCGTGATCGTGAGCGTGGAACTCTGTTTACCATCGCCCAGTATCTCATCCGGATCGGCGATCAGCGAGATGGAAGGACCGGTTGAGTTCCCCGGCACCATCGTCTTAACATAATCGCTGTAGATCTTCTGAGGCTCGATAGCCACCCCTTTCTGATATATCGCCGCTCTATTTCGGATGAATATCTCAGGCTTGGGTATCAGCTCGTTTACCCTGGCCTGGAAGGAAACTTGATACCAATCCTCCCCGTATGGTAGCGGTCCGAGCTCCCATGTGATCTTGCCCTCTTTGTAGGAGCCCCCTTGGGTAACGGTATTCGGAACCAAGGAGAGCCAATCCGGAAGCTCATCCTCCACTACCACATCGGCGGCGTCAGCGTTGCCTGTGTTCCGGTATTTTATGACGTAAATGAGGGTATCGCCTGGATTGGCTGTGAGCTTATCCACGGTCTTAACGATTTCCAGCTTCGGAGCCGGAGCAGCGGCTTTGACGATTACCACCGGAGGAGCGGCAAAGGCGAGCGGTGAGAAGTTATCCCCCCTCATAGATCCAGTGTTGACCACGGCGTCGTTCGCTTTGATCGTCGACTTGGTTCGAAGCGTTATCCTGATCTCTCCTCCCTCTCCGGGGTTTATATCTCCCAGTGACCATGTTACCTTTTTGACCTCATCGCCTTCCTTCTCGACCGAATAGGTTCCCGTGGCGTTGAGAAAAACGGCCGCTGTTGTAGGGATATCGTCCACTATGGTGACGTTTCTGGCCACGACGGTGGAATCGGCATTACGATATCTGATGATATATCCGATATCCGCCTCTTCCCCTTCATGGATCGTCACCTTCTCCGCTAATTCCTTGGATACCTCCATGGAAGGCACCCGGTAGACGGTTATATCCGTAGGAGAAGAGGAGATAGGACCGATCCCATCAGCTTTAATGGAGGCCACATTACGTATGGTTGAGCCGTCGGGCGCGTTCGGATCGACTTTGAGCACGAGCTGGACGCTGCCTTTATCGCCGGGTTCCAGCTTTCCTATGTTCCAAGTCACCGATTTCGTTCCGGTATCGAAGAGACCGCCGTTGGATGCGAGGACAAAACCTGTCAACTGAGGCAGAGGATCTGTGAGGATTACGTTTTCCGTAGGGGCATCCCCCCCATTTTCGTATGAGATCGTGTATGTGATCTCGTCGCCGGCAAACACGGGATTCGGCGACCCGATCTTCTCGATCCTGAGGGAAGCTTGACCTTTGATCCTGACCACGACGGGCGAGCTGGTGATAGGATCAGTTTCGAGGCTATCTATGACGGCGACGTTCGATATGTTTGTGCCGACAGCCATACCGTCGGCGATCCTCACACTCAATTGAACCGTTCCGGATGTATCAGCCGGTAGCGTTCCCAAATCCCATCTGACGACACCGCCGGAGAAGGTGCCGCCGTTGCTGGCTGAGGCAAAGAGCAATCCTCCAGCGAGTTGATCGGTGATGGATACCTGGCTCGCCGGGCTGTTCCCATCATTGCGATAGGAGATCGTGTAGACAACCGTATCACCGGGCAGAGCCTCCGTGAGAGAGGCCGATTTGGTCACAGAAAGGAGCACTCGTCCCGATACCTTGGTCTGAACGGGAGCGCTTCTGGCCTCATACTGATATCCCCCGGCATCGCTATATTTGATCAGGGCGGTGTTGGATATGACCGTTCCGGCAGGCGTCTCGGCCCAGGAGGTCGATATCAGAAGAAGCGATATGAAGGATATGAGAAAACCGACTCGAAAGTTACTCATCACTCTATCTTCACCTTGAAGGTTATCCTGCCGCCGGTACCGGGAAGCAGATCTCCCACGTTAACCGTCACCACACGATTGACCACCGAAACCCCATCATCGTCATTTGGGGTATCCGTCTTAGAAGCGCCGTCCACCGTAACGCTGTTCTCCACATAGGAGGTATTCGGCGGTATCGCATCGGTCAATACTACTGAGTAAGCCGTTCCGGTTCCATCGTTGTGATACTCTATTACATATGTCAGCACCGTCCCCGGCGGCTGATCGCCTTCAGGAATGACCTTTTTGCTCACGGTCACCTTAGGCGCCTTGACGGTTGTGGTGAAATTAACGGAATCGGTTAACGAAGGATTGCGGCTGGATCTGCCCATGACGGACGTCTTATCCACCGTTTTATCCGCTGTCCCCGGCGGGATAGTTGTCACGGCGATCAGCTTGATCGACGATCCAGCATCTATCTGGCCTGTATCCGGCATGCCATCGCCATCCGTATCGGATATCGGCGGATCGATATTCCGGTCTATAACACCGTTTCCATTCCGATCGATATATAAGCTCCAGTTCAAGCCCGTGCTGGAGGATATGGTGAGGTCGAACGTATCGGAGACGTTCCCTGTGTTGACCGCCGAGAAAGCATATGAGACCTTCACCCCGGCTTCAACCGAGGAGGAGTTATCGGGCGACAGCGAGATCCCCGGTTGGGTTTTGACCATCACCTTCATTTCGGCTGAGATCTGCGGTCTTCCCCTCCCGTTCGGATACTCATATCCGGCGAGGACCTTATTAAGTATCTCATATCCGTTCGGTGCGTCGGTGCCGACTTTGACCTTGAACTCCAGCTTCTTGGTCACGCCTGATGCCAATTCGCCTATGCTCCATCGGATTAGTGAGTTATTGCCCTCAAAGGAGACGTTTGCGATGGTGTCGTTTATCACCTTCACGCTTCCAGGGACGTAACTGGTGTAAGCGGGGATCTGATCGGTGATGGAAAGGTTATAGGCGCTTGCTGTTCCGGTGTTTGAGACAGTTATCGTGTAGTTTATCTCCTCCCCGGGGAACACTTCGTTCCTATCGGAGTTTTTAAGCAGCGACAGAGAGGGACCACCTACGGTAGTGGTGAGCTCTATCCTATCGCTTTTGCTTCCATCACCTGTTGAGGTGGCGGTCATCCGCGTTGTGTCCTTCGTACTCATCGGTGCATCAGACGGCACGAGCACCTCTATGATTACGTCATATGTCCCGTCGGGATTCAGTGATGGAGTGGAATAGACGGGGATCCTCTCGCCGTCCTGAAGGGTTCTATCGTGGTTCAGATCGGGATAAACCCTGACGGTCCACCCCTGATCGCTCACCGCCGAGATGGAGAAAGTATCAGGGGTATTGCCGATATTCTTTATGGTCGCCGGGCAGATGATCGATGAGCCGGGAGCGACGTTCGTCCTCTCATCTGTGGGAGGGGTGATCTCAACGCCGTAGATCCGACTGACGGTTACCGCTACCTCATTGGATGCGCCGGAGTATTGATTCCCGGCCGAATCGGCATAGGTAACGGTTACGGAATTTTTTATGACCGTCCCGGCCGGTGTGGCCGTTCCGAATGAGAGAAACGGCGTCAGGAAAGCTGATATCAATATGGATATCAATAGGGCTCTCAATCCCCTCACTCCTCAGCCCCCGCGCCTTTAACCTTGGCTTTGAAACTCATTTCGATCGACTCGCCTGGCGAAAGCGGGCCGGGTATCTCCCACCTTATGTGCGTCACAGCCGTCTCGTCCTCGACCTTCTCATGAAAAGTCTGTCCACCGTCAACGGAGTAGCTTATCCTCGTCCCTTCTCCCTTGGCGCTGCCGGGCAGATATCGGACCATGGAAGGCATGGGTTCTATGACGGCACCGTTCACCGCTCGTCCGGTCCCGTTGTTGAAACAATTGAGCGTGTAGGTGACCTCTTCGCCGGGGAGCGCCTCCCATTTATCCACCCTCGTCTCGACCACCAGCACCGGCTTGGGGTTTCCCGTAGCCAGGTACTCTGCTATGTTCTTCGCCTGTTCCAGGCAGTAATCCGGATCTTCGGTGGTGGCGACACCGAAGGAGACCGATCCCAGATAAGTCGTGGGCTTCGCATAGGTCCTTTCCACTTTAATCGCCTTATGAGCGGTGATGGTAACGGACAAACCCATCTCCCCAGCGGCTTTTTTGACCTCGATCCCATCGATCTGACCGTCGAAGACCTGAACCAGTATGGGGAATCCGTTGTGTTCCTTTCCCTTACTAAGTGTCAGGATGGATCTATCTCCCTCGACGATCGCCTCATCATCGTGAGCCCATCTCTCCGTCAACCTGAGCATGAGAGCTCCGGGGTTTTTGTTCTCGATGGAATAGGTCATCACAACCCTTTTCCCGCCGGGGAGGTTCGGATCATCCAAAAGCGATATGGTTCTCTTGAATATCAGGTGATAATCGCCCTTGAGTATCTCATATTGGGTGATAATTTCGGTCGGATTGACTTGATCATCCAGTATCATCTTACATCCGTTCTCCGTCTCCATCCCCATCATCTCGGCCAGCGTTATCCGTTTTACAGGTTTATCAGCATCGGCATCGTAGAGTTCATAGACCCAAAAGGTATCGGGATTAACTCCTCCGAACCGCAGCCCAAACCAATCCTCCCTGCTAAGCTGGGCGGCGATGAATGGAAGTATATCGGCGAGCTGAGGGATGTTTTGCGGTTGAGAGTGAATCTCAACCGTGTATCCTTCAAATTCCCATGGTATCATCCCTCCGGTGGTCTGCGCCGATGCGATTGACACGGCGGTTACAACTGAGATCAAACCGATAACCTTTATGATTCCCTTCATCATCTCACCTCGATCACTTAAATCTAACTTTATTTAACCTTCACCACCAAAGTTAAACTTCCCGTTCCACCAGGCGAGAGCGAGGGGATAGTCCATCTAACGGCGATGATCGGCTGAGCTGGGGATGAATCGAACTCTCCGCCTGGGCTATGCCTGTAACTTATGGATGCGCCCGATCCGGAGGCGCTGACGAATTCCGTATTCTGCGGCACTATATCGGTGAAGACCAGGTTGTAGGCCGTTGCCGTTCCCGTGTTGCGATAGGTTATGGTATAGGTCACAAGCTCTCCAGGCTTTGCCGTTGACTTATCCGCCGATTTAGTTACCTCTATTTTAGGCTTATCCGGCTCAGTCACGGTCGTCACATCTGTAGCCGTATCGGATAGGGACGTCGTGGCAGATCGGGCGAGCAAGGTAAGGGTATCCACCGTGCCCGGAGCAACGTCCTGGGGAAGTATAAGCTGAACCTTTATGCTTTTGGTGGCCCCGGCGCCGATCGGCCCCGTATCGACCGATCCAGATCCGTTTGTATCGACGAGCGGGTTGTTGTTCTCATCCAGGAGAACCACCGTCCATCCCTGGCTGCTCGTCGGTATGAGCTCTATCGTATCCTGAAAGCTCTCTTTATTTTTGACTTGATGCTGATAAAGGATGCTCTGGCCGGGTTTAGCCGTTCCGGAGTTGTTCGGGGTGATGCTCAGGCCCTGATAGGAGGACACCACGATGGTATCCTTCACCTGATCAGAGGCCGATGTGGATGAGGATCGAGCCGTTAGCGTTATAGTGCTCACGGTTCCCCCGACAACATCCGAGGGTATGGAGACCTTTAGGATCAGATTAGCCGAAGAATCCCCGGGAACCGATCCCACGTCCGGAATCCCATTGTTGTTGCTGTCCATTAAGGGAGTTACGCCGTCGCTTTTAAGCAGAAAGGTCTGCCAGCCCAGCGGGTTGGAGATGGATATATCGATAACATCGGGGAACGATTCATCATTGGAGACAGTATGGGTGAAGGAGAGAGTCTGACCGGGATAGGCTATTTGAGATAGATCAGGCTCTATTCTGACCCCGGCCACGGGTAGGGGGGGCGGCGGCTGGGAGAAGAGATCAAAAGAAGGGATGATGATCGTCTGATTATGCATATCAACCCCCTCCCAATGCCATCTGTAAACGCCTGATGGTAGGGTTTCAAGGCCGAGATCAGACGCGTCCAGTATATGCGTCACGAATTGCCTGTTTCCTGAGGGCTGACTGCCAGGTGGAGATAGAGGCATCGGGTTTCCGTCAGGACCGTAGACGGTGAAGCTTATGTCATCACCGACGGCGAACTCCGGCTTTCTGGTGTTATTATCGGGAGGAGCGCCACTCGGCCCCCAATCCGCATCGCCTTCCTGGAAGGTTATTCTCTTCAATCCAGCCGGAACCCACATATAGAAATCCCACGTGCCGTCATAACTGGTAGGGGGATCGGCTCCAGGGCCGTCATGATCGCCAGGGGTATTCAGTGTAGCCCCTATAAAACAAAGCTCGCTTCCCGGAACGGCAGCGATGGTTCCAACATCTGTTCCCACCTTAAATCCGTTGAGATCGTCCGAGGTAGCCGGATTTTGCCACATGACCTCCAGTCTGTAGAAATAATCGCCGATCGGTGATCGGGCGGCGTCTGAGACGGCCACGGATCTGGTATACCAGGTGTTATCGAGCATCTCCTCGCTTGTCCAACTATCGACGAGCTGACCGCCGGAAGGCGACTTCTGGGGATCGGCATACAGCCTCCACACCGACACATTAGGATCATTGTAGGTTATATCCCAGTATCCCCCCTGATCTCCATCGAAGACGGCCACGTTAAAGGTAGCTGTACCTGCTGGGATATTAAACCACAACACTACCTTCTGATTCCCTATCCCCCCTGATACTCTGTTGCCGGCTATGCAAAGGAACTTTCCGTCCCCGACATCAGACGTAGGTAGAGCTACATATTGAGCCGAGGAGAGAACCGGGAGAAAGGAGATAAGAAATATGAGAGCCACTACATAGCTGAGACCTCTCATCGAGCAACCCCAAAGCTGGATTTCTAAAAATAATAACACAGATTCGAGATTTCCTCAACGGAAATCTAGCAACTTCTATGCCTACACTAAAACTATGAGATTATAAGCGAGGGGGATCGAAACGGTGTGAAACAAGATACATGTTTTGGGAAAGCCTCTGCACAGGTGAGAGGCGGGGAAGTCGAATTCCCTCACCTCTCCATCTAACCTAACGCATCGCCTTGATCTTCGCCCATGGGGTCACCAGTTTCCCCGCCGGTTCAACAGCAACGACCTTCTCGACGGAGACCTTAGCATCCTCAACGCCTTCAGACGGGATGGTCTCCGAAAGGGTCGATTCGGGCTGACCGGTGGCGGGGACGTTATCACCGTCTATGTAGACATCGAGCAGCCTTACATTTCCGTCGGTTATCTGAATGTTATCCACGTATGCTCTGAACAGCCCCGGCTGATGCTCCGAGCTTTCAGTCGCTAACACGATGGCATCTATGGTTTTGCCCGCAAGGGCGTCGAGGGAGATCTTCCTGTGATACCATCTATCACGGGCAGCCTGGGCGAGGTCAGTCGATGGAGCAGAGCTAACGCCGTTCTGGTCCACCGGTTTGGGATCGGTGATTTTCCCCAGGACGGTTCCGTCGGAGGTGTGAACCTCCACCCCGGCTTTAAAATGCGGGTTACCCGAAGGCATGTAGATCTGATACTCCAGGAACATGCCCTTTTTGACCTCGAAGGAACCCTTCCACACGTCTATATATGCCTTGCCCAGAGTGTTTTCCGCCGGGAATTTGGCCTGAAGGGCAAGCATCGGGCTGCCATCGGTGTGCTCCCTTATGACCGCCTCTCCAGCCTCCTTGACGGTGACGGTGAGCGTGGCGGTTGCCGTGGCACCCTTGTCATCGGTTACCGTCAGCGTCACCTGATACTCACCGGGTTTATCGTAGATCTTTTTGACCTGAACACCCTCGGCTTTCGTGCCGTCACCGAAATCCCATTCATAGGATGCTATCTGTCCGTCGGGATCAGAGGATTTGCCTCCATCGAACGTTATCTCCTCGCCGACCTTAACGGTGAGGTTCTCACCCGCCACAGCGACGGGGGGCTGATTTTCCGCCCCAGCCGGCTTAACCGTGAGTGGGAGGACATCGGCGACCGGTATCTCCTGTGCGTTTGAGTCGCTCAGCTTAATGGAAAGATCGACTTTAACCTCTTTCGGTTCGACGACCTCGAAATCGAGCACCAGAAGGGTGCCCTCACCGTCTATCCCTTTCTCCTCCAAAAGCCTGGTGACAGCCGCTCCTACCAGAGCTCCGTCTGCGTCCTTTATGTTCGTCTTGAAGGTCTGGCCGCCGTCGCTCTTGAGAAAATCGCCCTCATCCACCGATTTCAAGGTCAAAGCCGTTTTATCGAAGGTGAGGGATACCTCGAAACCGTATAGATCCTTGACATCTTTGACCTTCAGCTCGACGGAGAAGCTCTCTCCCGCCTGCTTGACCGTCACTTCACTCGGCTCGAAGTATACAGTCTGTCCCGGAGCCATCCCGATCAGGAAGGCCCAAAACAAGATGCAAAGCCCTAAAGCTCCAACCCACTGAAATTTCATTCAAAACCTCCTAAACTGAGGAAACTTAACTCCTGTATCTCAGGGGGGATATACCCTCTGAAAGGATCGCCCGTTTAATCAAAGTATAGCACATAGTCGATCATAAAGCAAGCTCGTTCTTCTCCCTGAAGCGAGCTTTCGCTTGACATTTTCATCCGGAAGATGATATGCTTTGAACCGGGTGATGTGATAATGAAAGCAAGCATGATCGCTATCCTTTCAATCCTGATAACCTTTTCAGCGGCAGGCGATATCCCCGCCAAGTTGCAAATGAGGCTGAGTCAGATCGATCAGCTCTATTACGAGGGCAAATATGATGAGGCGATCCAGGCCTATCAAAATCTGATAAAGGGGAATCCCGACCTGGGAAACAGGCCCGCCGTGTTGGTCAAGCTCGGAAGATGCTATTTGAGGAAAGGCGACTATAAATCGGCCCACTCCTATCTGACGCTCGCTATCGAGAAGGAGCCCGATGGCTCGTACGCATCCCAGGCCGTCGCCTCTCTGGCCTCACTTTACTCGCGGAGATATCAGTACGATAAGGTGGTCGAGGTATGCCGGAGAATAGCCAATAAATTTCCATCTACCCAGGCGGGAGCCACGGCACTATACTACGTGGGAAACTACCTTTACATTCAGGGCAGAAGAGAGGACGCCCTTAAGGCGTTTGAGAAGCTCCTGAATCTGTATCCCACCAGCATGTATCGCAGCAGCGTGCTTTCGATGCTGGCGGATCTATACGTCGCTCAAGGACGATTCGATAAGGCTGAGGCCCTGTTGAGGAGCTTTCTATCGAAGAATCCGCGAAATACCGATCTCGCACGTCATCTCGGGGACGTATATATCCGACAGGGGAGATATGACGAGGCGATCAGGATTCTGGAGACAGGACGGCAGCTCAATCCGAACGATACCTCATTGATCGAAAAGCTCGGCGAGGCATATCTGATGAAGGGCGATAGGGAAAAGGCTATCTGGACATGGATGAGGATACTAAACGTCACCTCCTACGACGAATCCTACCGGAGGCAGCGTCTGGCCTCCATATTTAAATCGCACGAGATGTACGACATGGCCGTCCGACAATACCTCGCCGCCCTCAAACGGCGTCCTACTGATTCATACATCTACTCTCAACTGGCCGATATCTACAGGATACTCGGCGATACCGAAAAGGCGATAGATACGTACATCAAAGCGATCCTCAACATCGGCGTGGGATATGGGGTGAGGGAGCGGATGATAAGGAAGATGATGCAGATCGTGCCCGAGGGGAAGGAGGGAAAGACGCTGGATAGGGCGATCGAAAGCGTCAGAGAGGCGATCTCCGCTCAGCCGCGGAACCCCGGATATCGGCTTGCTCTGATAGAACTCCTGTTTTACAAGAAGGAGTACACGGGCGCTCTGGATGAGCTCAGGAGGCTCACCAAAATTTACATCGATCAGGGGAGCACGATCAAGAGGTACGCTGAGAGGCTTGAGAGGATGGGAAAGCCTGAAATCGCCCTCCTCTATTACAGGTCGATCGTGGAGCTTTTCCCCCATGGCCGATTCGCCGCTGAAGCCTCGCTCGCTACGGCACGGATATATATGAAGATCGGAAGGCCGGACAAAGGTGAGCAGGTTTTAGAGGATATGATCTCGAAGGGCGTGAGATCCCCCCGGATATATGAGCTTCTGGGTGAGATTCAGATGAGATCCGGGCGTCTCGAGAGGGCGCTCGCCACCTTCAGATCCCTTCAGTCCATGACCTCCGGAGCCGGATCTACATCTGCCAGGATAAAGGCCGCCGAATGCCTCGTCCTGCTCGGCAGATACGATGAGGCCAAGGTTGAACTCGATCGCCTTAAGGGTCAGCCCGAGGTCCCACAGAACCTTCTGAGCAAGCTTAAGGGGGATTGGTTCTTCTGGCAGGGGATGTTCGATGAGGCGGCGAGGGAATACGAGGCCCTTGCGGAGAAGGACGGTGACGACGAGATCACCAAAGAAGCGCTGAAGAGGTTAAGCCTTATCAAGCTGAACGGCGATCTCTTTTACGAGCCGTTGGCGATGTTCGTCGATGGGATGAGATACGAAAAACAGGGTCAACCTGTAAAGGCGCTTGCCACCTATGGGATGCTGCTCAACCGATTTCCCTCCAGCCGGATAACGGACGACGCCAGATACAGGATGGCGGTCATCCTGGAAGGGCTTGGGAACGTAGGAGAGGCGAAACACATACTACAACAGATAGCATCGACCGATTCGCCCCTTGCCCCGCGCGCCCAAATGGATCTTGCGGGGATGGAGACGGCCCAAAACCCCCAACGGGCGGTAGAGCTCTATTCGAAGCTGGTGGAGAAATTCCCGAGAAGCGGTCTCGCCCCCATCGCCAGGAAGCGAATTCAGGAGCTTACATCTCCCCAGCCCTGATCCTCGAGGAAATCCACAACTCTAAATCTAACCTCCCTGAAATCGTTTATACCCTTATCGCAGAGCACTTTTAAAAACCGCTCACACCTCTCGATCCCCTCCCTGACCTTTTGATCCGTTTCTCCGGACCTAGCGGCCAGCCGTCGGATAAGATCCGAATCGTCCTCCTTCAGAAATCTATCCCCCTTTCGATCCCATCTGAAGAGTAGAGAGTGTCTCCGTGCGCCATTGAACGCCTCGTACATCGTCGCCACTCGTCTTCTATATCCCGTGAAATATCCGCCCTCCATATGCATGAAATAGACCAGATCGAGCTTGCAGAAATCGTCAGGCGAGACGGCGAGCTCCCTTGACATGAGTATCCCCCTCAGCTCATCGAGTGTATCGGCATGTATGCATGAGGCGAGATATCTGCCGGGTCGGATCATCCTGAAGGCTTCGCCCACGTCCTTTCCCCAGAGGTACGCATACCAGGGTCCGGAACCTATCTCATGTATCAGCATATACGTCGGCCTATCATCCTTCAGAGATCCGAGCACTGAGGGTGAGCTTATGGTCACGATCTGGCTCCCCGGCGGGATAAAGGTCAACAGGCAGGCCAGGAGGGTGGTCTTGCCGGCGTTTCCCGGTTTGGCGGCCGTCAATATGGAAGCGCCCCGTGAGATCACGTAAAGCGAGTAGGCAGCCATCTGAAGGGGCACGGTGTTGGCCTCGATCAGATCGACTATGCTGAGTGTTTTCCCCCTTTGGCTCAGCCCCGCTATCTCCATCAGGTTCTCCCTTTCGACCTCCAGCATCATTCCACCTCCTTCGAGAGCCTTGCGATGAGCTTCTCCGCATCCCTGTGTATGGCTTTGATCTCCTCCTCACTTGGCGCTTCCATATAACAGCGCACCAGCGGCTCAGTTCCGGAGGGTCGAAGCCCTATCCATGAACCGTCCTCAAGTATGAATTTGAACCCGTCGGTCCGATCGATCTCTACCACCTTCTTCCCTCCGAGCCGGTCCGGTAGATTTCCCTTGAGCGATTTGATGAACTTCTCACGGTCTATCTGCACCGGTATTCTCTCCTCACGGAAGACCAACCTGCCGACCTCACGATAGAGCTCATCCAGCAGCTCGCAGAGTCCTTTTCCCGACGCGGCGACCATCTCGGCGACGAGCATGCAGGTCAGGATGCCGTCCTTATCGGGGATATGTCCCCGGATCGTGAATCCTGCGCTGCCCTCACAGGCGATCGTTATGTCGGGGTTCTCAACCATCCTTCTTCCCAGGTGCTTGAATCCCACAGGGGTCTGATAGACCGGAAGGCCGTATCTCTCCGCTATCCGGTTGAGAAGATGTGTCGTGGCGACGGTTTTGACGACCTCCCCCTTCCACCCGCGAGTGTGGATGAGATATCTCAGGAGAAGGGCGAGGATATAGTTCGGCTCGATGAAGGTGCCGTCACCGTCTATGATTCCGAACCTGTCAGCATCCCCGTCGGTGCATAGCCCTAAGACAGCGTCCGAGGATCTGACCGCCTCTATCGTCTCGGCGAGGAACTCCTCAGCGGGCTCGGGCGGTTTGCCGCCGAAAAGCGGATTGCGCTCCCGATGCAGCAGAACGACCTCACAGTCCGCCTCCCTCAGGAGCGTGTCGAGATATCCGACGGCCGTTCCGTACATCGGCTCGACGATCACCTTAAGCCCGCCCTTCTTGATCCTTTCCATATCAACCAGTTCTCTGATCCTGTCCAGGTAGAAGGATCTTGGATCTATATCCTCGATCAGCCCTTCCTCCCTGGCATCATCCGGATCCATCTCATCGGGGATATCTCCGGATCGAGCGATCTTATCGGATATCTCTTCTATCCTGGAGGTGATCTCCTCCGGCGCGGGACCTCCCCAGTGAGGTGAGAATTTGAGGCCGTTCCATTCGGGAGGATTGTGGCTCGCTGTGATGTTGATGGAGCCGGCGGCATTTCGCCTTACCGTCTCGTATCCTATCGCCGGTGTGGGAGTCGGCCCGGATGTATAGAAGGCCCTTATCCCATTCCTCGCCAAAATGGCAGCAGCGGTCAGGGCGAACCTCTCCGATAGAAACCTGGTGTCATATCCGACGATCACTCCTCTATCGGCGATCCCCTTCTCCTCGAGATACTCGGCTATCGCCTGTGAGGCGATCCTCACGTTATCGAAGGTAAAATCCTCCGCTATGACGGCTCTCCATCCGGAGGTGCCGAACTTTATCCTGGCCATCTTCAAACCTCCTAACAGGTAGTTTCTGTCGCTGATAAATGATATCCTCTCGAAAGGATAGGGGAGCAGGACCAAGGAATGAGATTCGGGGATCTCCCTTACCCATTGAGCCGAGGGTACATACAATTATAGGATCAGCGCTATCAAATTTCAACCGGATCATCGAATGGATATAAGGCTCAACCGACCCGTCTCCAGCGTGAAGGGGGTATGCCGTCGGAAACGGCGTGATGGATAGCCTTGTGTGGGCGGAGCTCTCCATGATGAAGTTCCAGATGGCTGATACCAGTGGCCTACTATGATGGCAGTTTCCATCGCATAAGAGCGGTTGACTTGGAGGTTCAACTATCGTATCATAAAAGCCAGATCTTCATCTCTTTCAGGAGGGACGTGAATGTACGAACCGGTCGAGATAAAGGGAAGAAAGCCGCTTGATGTCGTCGAGTTCGAATCCCAACATGATCCTGAGGAATCCATACAGTTCGTCTACTATATCAAAACGAATGCCGACCTGATCGAGACGGCCAAAAAGGTGGCCGAGGAGGAGACCACCGGCAGGTGGATCGGAACCAAGCCGGTCACCGAAACCTATCTCAAGGCCAAGGCCGATGTGAACAAGGTCGAGGTATACGGCGATGGCGAGGGGGTCATATACGTCCGCTCGCCGATACGCAATCTCAATCTCGATGCCGATATGTTCTACCAACTTCAGATGCTCTCGGTCGGCGGTCCGATACTGGAGTTCGTCTACTATGAGAAGGTGGCCTATCTGGACTTCGAGCTGCCGCTGAAAGTCCTTGAGAGGTTCCCCGGCCCCAAATTCGGGGTCAAACGGATAAGGGAGATCATAGGGTTGCCGGATGATACCCCGATAATGGGGACGATCGTCAAACCGTGCGCGGGGTTGACCCCGGAGGAGGTGGCCGAGAAATGTTATGAGGCCGCCCTTGGCGGTGCCGTGCTTATCAAAGATGATGAGAAGATGATGGGGCCTGACTACTGCCGGATGGATGAGAAGATCAGGTTGGTCCGTAAGGCCCTTGACGAGGCCGAGAGGGAAACCGGCAGGAGGGTTATCTATTGCCCGCACATCATCGCACGGCCCGATCAGATCAAGTCCATCGTCAAGCGGGCGATAGACCTCGGAGCAACAGGGGTGATGTTCAACGCCATCCTGGCCAGTTCCCTGAGCGTCGTCGAAGCGCTGGCCTCAGATCCGGAGATCGACGTGCCGATCTACGTCCATAGCGGCGGCCGCTCGGCCATGACGACGGGGCCCAGAAGGATAGATGAGGTCGTCTGGGCGAAGCTGATTAGGCTCTGTGGCGGTGATTTCTATCAGATCGGAGTTATGGGACAGTTCAACGTGCACGTCGCCTCGCTCAACCCGGACATGCTTCTGAAACTGGCCGACGTCTACAGAAGGCCCTGGGGTCATCTCAAGGAGACCGTTCCGGTGACGGCGGGCGGTCTGGGGGTCAAAAACCTGGGCAAGAACATAGAGGCCTTCGGAAACGATTTCGCCGCCCTGGCAGGATCGAACGTGTTGGACCATCCGATGGGGCCGAAGGCCGGGGCGATCGCCATGGAACAGGCAAGAGCCGCATACGTCGAGGAGGGAATCACCGAGCCGGACGAACTGGAAAGCTATGCCGAAAGGAAAAACCTTAAGGAGCTGCTGGCGGTCTTGAGAAAATGAGAAAATGAAAGGTAGGATAAACTACGCCTATTACCTTACCTTCATCTCCGATTCCCTGAGAGAGATCTTCGATAGGAACAGGGAGATAATACTTCCATATCCGAAGATCAGAGGGTTTATCAGGAGGATCAGGGTCTGGAGCGATAATTTCCCGAAACCCCCGCCGGAGCTCGTCCGCAGATGGGACATGAAGGGATTGAAGGAGTTCTATGCCTCAAAGATAGATTTCTCCCTCTTCAGCCGGTTCCCGGATCGGGATAGGGAGCTCATAATCGACGAGATAACCTCCTACATCGCCAGGGAGATAATGGACGGATATGTGGGAGTCAAGCTGAGGAACCTCGCGGAGCTGGGGATAGCGACGGATCTATGGCGGAGATACAGGGAGATGGTCAGGGAGTACTACGATAGGGTCGTGCCGGAGGCGAAAAAGGATAGGATCGAACGCTTCAGGCAAAAGCTCTTAAGGGAGGAGAGACGGGACGTGGAGAGGATCATGGATAAGGCGATGGGAGAGCTCTTCTGTGAGGTGGATATGCTGAGGAGGATGTCCCCGATGGCGCTTGAGGAGCATCTCAGGTGGATCAGCATCCGCCCCAGAAAGGGACATCTCCGATCGGGAGGAGACTGGGAGATCCTTGAGACCATGCCTGAGGAGGTGCGCAGAGGATTTGAGATCCTGGGGATATCCCCCACAACCGATATCGGCTTTCTCAGGACCAGGTATAGGGAGCTGGCCAAGATGTATCATCCGGATAAAGGCGGAGAAGAGGGTCAGATGCTGCGGATAAACGAGGCCTATCAGACGATCATGAACTTTCTCCTCAGAAGGAGGTAAACCATGATATTGACGGGCCTCCTCTGGGCTTTCACGGCCGCCGGAGCGATCCCGCTATGGGGTTCCGATCCGGTGGAGCCCGGAGAGACGGCGATGATATTCGGAGAGGGGATATCGGACGTGGAGAGCGTCGAAGTATCGACGACATCGACGGGGCAGATCGAGCTCAGGCCGATTCAGGTGACCGACCGATCGGTGAAGTTCGTTATCCCAGAGGATTGGAACCTCGATCTCTATGTCTGCAGACTCAGATCACAGGGAGGAAGATCTAAGGAACTGATTCTGAACCGCCCTGATCCGTGGTGGGCTCAGGGCGACGCGGGAGTCTCAGCGAGCCCGGGAGGATGGATCAGGCTCTTCGGGAAGTGCTTGTCGTTTGAGGGGACATCCCCGAAGCTCATTCTGAGAGGGCTTAAGTCGGAGGGGAAGGTCGAGCTTGAGATCGATGAGGTTTCGCCCTATGCGATCAACGCCTCGATCCCCGCCGATCTCCCCGAGGGACGTTACGAGGTGATGGTGCATAACGGCTTGGGAGGGGAATCCGGTTGGAGAGGAGGAATCGAGATCGAGGTGCGCCGAAGGGCGAAATGGCCTGAAACGATCTTCGATGTGACGGAGTTCGGGGCGGTCGGGGGCGATGGAAGAGACGATACGGAACCGATAAAGAGGGCGATAGAGAGGGCAGCTAGGGCAGGAGGGGGCGTGGTGTACTTCCCCAGGGGTCGATACAGGCTCTCCGACGCTCTGATCATACCCAAATTTGTCATGCTCAGGGGCGAGCGACGTGATCTGGTGACGCTCTACTGGGACGAGACCGATTCGCCTCCGGAGGCGCTGATAAGGGGGAGGAACTCCTTCGGGCTTGAGGAGATCACCATATGTTGTGCCAACTACATACATGTGATCGCAGGCGATCTCGGCTCGGAACCCGACGCCGGGAACGTGTTTATCAAACGGGTTAGAGTCAGGGCGAACATCTACCTGTTCCTGAAGGATCCGGATAAGATCAGCGATCGGTTCAAGGGGTTCCTCAGGTACTCCTCCGGCGGAGGGGATCTCATAAGGCTCGGCGGCAGAAATATCGTGATAACGGAGTGCGATCTCTACGGCAGCGGCAGAGCGCTGTTTTTAAGCAGGGTGAGAGGGGGATATGTGGCCTATAACACCTTCTACAACGGGCGCTGGGGATGGTACTGTGTATCCGGTTCCGACGGGCTCATCTTCGAGCGAAATGAGATAATCGGCGGTGACCTGATGTCAACGGGCGGCGGATTGAACTGTCTCGACGGATCAAGCTGCTCGCAGAACATCTATTTCGCCCACAACACGCTGAGAAACTTCTTCGGCTGGGACAGGGAGGCGATGACGTCAGACGCCGGCGGAGGGGCATATTTCGGAGGGGTGGAGTCCTGTGATAGCGTCAAGTTGATCCTTTCGAGCGAGCCGAACTGGGGAGGCAGAGACTGGAGGGGAGCCGCCGTCTTCATACTCGGGGGCAGAGGCGCGGGACAATACAGACGCATCGTCCGTTATGATGGACGGGAGATCGAGCTCGACTCGCCATGGGACGTGGAGCCGGACTCAAGCTCTGAGGTGAGCGTTACCATGCTTCAGAGAAACTACCTCATAATCGGCAATGAGTTTAACGACGCGACCGTGGCGGTGCAGCTTTATGGCATCTCCATCGGACATATAATCGCCCGAAACAGATGCGTACGGGCCGGCGGGTATCACAACATCGGGATGAAATACGCCGGAGGATATCAGCCTAGCTGGTTCGTCCAGTTCCTCGACAACGAGATAATCGAGGGCAACGGGCTAAAAGGGCCGTTGAACGAGTATCCACCGTTGGACTCACACATAGCGACCATAGGTTTGGAGACGCCGCCGTGCAGATCCCCCCTGACGAGATGTACCGTCATCCGCCGCAACCGATTGCGAAGCAATTCCAAGATAGAGGTCAGGGGGCTGTGCGAGGATGTGATCGTGGAGGGCAATTCCATCGAGAACTCCGACGTGGGGATCTACGCTGACGGCAGGTCGAAAGGTATCTTGATCCGGCGAAACCGGTTCCTAAACGTGGTTCAGCCCATAAAGAGGTGATCCCATGTTCACGCTTGAATATCAGGATGCCATCGCTCAGGCGGATGTGGTCCTCGATAGCCTGGGCGATCTGCTGAACAGCTCCTTGCTCATAGGCAACGGCGATATAAACGCCCTGGTCTATCAGCAGGAGAAGGGGTTCATCCTACATATGACGAAGAACGATGTGTGGGACGCGAGGTTGGACACATCGAGGGATCCGCCACTGATGTCCACAAGGGAGCTGAAGGAGAAGGTCAGGGAGCTGGGATCGAACGCACCTCAGGGCGATCTGAGCTCCATCCTTCAGCCGGGCGAGGAGAAGGATAGCTATCACGCGCATTCATATCCCTGCCCGAGGCTGTGCGCCAAACTCCTTGTCGATCCGGATGTGGATGAATCCTTCAAATATCATAGGCTCTCCCTCGGTGAGGGGATGATAAGGAGCTTCCCCAGGGAGGGGGAACCCGTCACGATCTTCGCCTGCGCCGAGATGAACGTCTTCGTGATCTATGCGCCCGGCTCATCCCTTAAAGTATCGCTCGATCCGGCCGATGATGAGGAGATGCCGCCGGTGAAGGTCGAGGGAGACGAGAGGTTTATCTGGATGGAGAGGAAGATACCGGGCGATCTGGATATAGCTCCCTTGAGGTATGCCGTGGCCGTATATCTGGGCGAAAGCGAATCGGGGCTGATAACCGCTGCGATCGCGACGAGCAATGAATCCGATGCCCCGCTCGACATGGCCAAGGGCTTAGCGGAAAAGGCTGCGAAGAAGGGATTTGAGCACCTGACGGCCGAGCAGAGGAAATGGTGGAGCGGGTTCTGGGCGAGATCGGGGGTTAGACTGGCGGACGAGGAGCTCAACGCGATGTGGTACCGGAACCTGTATTTCCTCGCCTGTGTAAGCAGACCGGGCAGGCTATGCCCGGGGTTGTTCGCATCGCTCATAAACAACCGCCCGGCCTGGCATGGGGATTATCACACGAACTACAATATCCAGCAGACCTTCTGGGGCGTCTATCCTTCAAATCATCCCGATCTGGCTGAACCGTATTACAGGCTGGTTTTCAACTATCTGCCGCGGGCCAGATGGCTCGCCCGGAAGCTGTTTGACGTCGAAGGAGCCTACTATCCTCACGTCCTATTCGCCTACGAGCCGAGCGATCCCGAAAGGTGTAAGAGCAAAAACGGCAGACAATACCTCCACTTCACATGGGGACGGACGTTGGGGGTGACCGCTTTCACGGTTCAAAACCTCTGGTGGCACTACCTTTACACGATGGATGAAAGGTTCCTGCAGGAGACCTGCTATCCGGTGCTGCGTGAGGCGGCCGACTTCTACGCCAATTTCATGCGTAAGACGTTCGAGGAGGAGGGAACGTGGGATCTCTACCCGACCGTCTCGCCGGAACATTGGGGTATCACCCGTAACTTCGAGAGGAACCGAAACTGCACGTTCGATATAGCGCTGGCGAAGTTCATCCTACGCGCCGCCCTCAGGGCGAGCCAGATCCTGGAGGTGGACGAAAGGTCGAGGGAGAGATGGAAACAGGCCCTGAGCCATCTCCCGCCGTATCCGACCTCAGACGATGAGGAGCCGGTGATCGTGGACGTGGAGGGCGCTCCGCCGATAACCTATAACATCCCGATCCCCGTCTTCCCGGTTTTCCCTGGCGAGGACGTTACCTTCTTCTCAGGCGAGGCGGAGAGGAGGCTACTATCGCGCTCGATAGAACGGATGAGCACGAACGGCAATAACAGCTATGTCATCACCGCCATAGCCAAAGCCCGATTGAGTCTCCCATCGGCCTACAGGTTCCTGAAAGAGGAAGGCAGACTCAGGACGCGCCCGAACGGGGTTCTGGTGATGAACAGGCTGGAAACGGGAAACCGATTCAACGACTTCGGCGTATACACCGAGATGTTCGGAGCCACAATGGCCGTCTCGGAGCTGCTGATCCAGAGCGTGAACGGGATCATAAGGCTTTTCCCCGCTTGGCCGAGGGAGCTCGACGCCGAATTCTGGAACCTGCGAGCGGTCGGCGGGTTTCTCATATCGGCGAAGTTGAAGGGCGGAAGGATACGGGACGTCGAGGTGCTGAGCACGAAGGGAGGTGAGTTCCGCCTGCTTAGGCCGAGGGAATGGGGGAAATTGGATGTGACGGATGAGAGCGGTAGGCAAATCGAGTGGGAATCGGAGGGAAAGCTGATCAGCTTCCAGAGCGAGGAGGGAGGCAGATATAGGCTCACGGGCTATTGAAGGTTATCTATTCCCTCTTTTTGAACCAGGGGTCTTTGGCCTTTATCTCCCTCCACCAGCTTTGGTTCTCCACATACCATCTGACGGTTATCTCCAGCGCCTCCTCGAAGGAGTATCGGTGTCTCCACCCGAGCGATCTCAGCTTGGAGACATCCATCGGGTATCTTTTGTCATGTCCGGGTCTATCCTCCACAAATCTTATCAGGCTTTCGGGTTTGCCCAAAATGGAGAGGATCGCCCGGGCCACCTGGATCACCGATCTCTCGTTTTCGCCTCCTGTCCCGATGTTATAGGCCTCGCCTGGCTTACCCTTTTCCAGAACTTCTGCTATGGCGGAGCATATGTCATGGACGAATATGTAATCCCTTACGTTTCTCCCGTCCCCGTATATCGGCAACGGCAGGTTATCTATGGCGTTGGTGGTGAACAGCGGCACAACTTTTTCCGGATACTGATACGGCCCTATGGTGTTACAGCCTCTGGTTATAAGGACGGGCAGGTTAAAGGTTTTGAAATAGGCCCTTGCCATCAGATCCGCCCCGGCTTTGCTGGCGGAGTATGGATTGCTGGGATCGAGCGGATCCTCCTCGTTGAACTTGCCCTCCATCCTGCTGCCGTATACCTCGTCGGTCGAGACCTGTAGGAACCTCTCGATCCCGCACCTGCGTGATACCTCCAGCAGCACGTACGTCCCATAGACGTCCGTCCGAATGAAGCTCCCCGGATCGAGGATGCTTCTATCGACATGTGACTCGGCGGCGAAGTTTACCACCGTGTCGACCTCGTAATCGAACATCACCCTTTCGACATGATCCATATCCCTTATATCGCCGCGTATGAAGGTATGACGCGGGTTATCCATAAGGTCGGCTATGTTCCTGACGTTTCCCGCGTAGGTCAAGAGGTCGTAGTTGACCACCTTGCAGTCGTACTTTTCCAGTAGAAATCTAACGAAGTGGGAGCCTATGAAACCGGCACCTCCCGTTACCAAAGCACATTTCATCTCAAACCCCTATCCTCGATCTTGACCTTGTTAGCCCCTGTTTTCGCCACAAGGGTGCTGGTCTGAAGCAGTGATTCAAACGTCCCGGCGTCCATCCACCAACCTTCAAGGAAATCGTATTCCATCTCGCCGAGATGTATATACATGTTGTTAACATCGGTGATCTCAAGCTCCCCCCGTTCGGAGGGTTTCAGGGTCTTGATCATATCGAACACCCTGGCATCGTACATGTAGATTCCGGTAACCGCCAGATTTGAAGGTGGGTTTTGGGGCTTTTCGATGATCCTGATCGGCTTGCCCGCCTCATCGATCTCGATCACCCCAAATCTTTGAGGATCGGGCACCTCCTTCAGCAGTATCCTAGCGCCGCTTCTCTGCCTTTTGAATCTCTCCACCGGCCCTATGATGTTTCCCTCTATAACGTTATCTCCGAGTATGACGACGGATCTGTCATCTCCGACGAAGCCTTCGGCGAGCAGGAGCGCATCGGCTATCCCTCCCTCTCCTCTCTGATAGGCGTAATAGAGGGATCTGATACCGAGCTCCTTGCCATCGCCTAGAAGCTTGATGAACTCGCCCGCCGTGTTGCCTCCCAAGACGATCAGTATCTCCGTTATACCGGCGTTAACTAACGTTTGAATGGGATAATAGATCATCGGTTTGTCCCAGATCGGCAGGAGATGTTTGTTGACAACCTTCGTTATCGGGTAGAGCCTCGTCCCCAATCCCCCTGCCAGAACAACCCCTTTCAGCTCCATAAGCACACCGAGTCATCGGGAAGATGAAGTTTTGAACACGAAAATTATATCATAGTCACAGCGGAGAGTCGAGTCTGAGCAGCTTCGCCCCGTTTTCGCACAGGATCTTGGCCATCTCTTCCCCCGAGAAACCGAGGGAGGTTATCCTCAGGGATGAGCCGAACGCCTTTCCACTCGATGTCGCCGAATTTTCGATCGATGGCGGCGAGTGGCAGGGACCGATGGAGATATTGAAGATCGATATGGCCGTTCGCGACGCGGCCGGGCTGC